>NZ_JBPMGE010000010.1:0-22915 GCF_054014795.1 Candidatus Pyrohabitans sp.
CCTCGGAAACCAGTTTTGACACCTTTTCTTTATCATACTTCAATCCCAATGGCCTCTCTCCTGTAGGTGTCTCTGTGAAACTTGAAGTCGTGGTATTCGTCAATGGTCCGGCACTCAAACTCCACCCTTCTGCTCTCGTCTCTGCTGAAGAGGAGCACACCATTTTTAATGGCGCCAAATCTGAATGAGAGTGGAGCCAGATTGAGTATTCTAATGTCCACCGGCAGGCTAATCTTATCCTCCAACTCTCTTTCAAGCTTCATTTCATATTTCAGCGCATATCTTTTATCCACAGGCTCCCGGAGGTATATTGCCACATCCACATCTCTGAATCTCCCACTCAGAAATGAGCCGTGTAAATACGCAAAGAGAATCCTGCCATGAGCGTACAGAGCCCTGCGCAGCTTTTCAGCTATATTTTTTCTTTTCAATTGCTCAGCAGTGTGAATTTTCATATGAGTTATGTGGCATTTTCACATTAAAAAAGGTTGCACCCCCTGCACCGCTTGCTTTTTATCCTCTCACGTATGAAGAGAAAGCATGCTCACGAGAAGGCGGTTTATTAAGGTCGCGGCTTCTGCGGCGGCGCTGAGCACCGGCTACTCTCTGTTCGAGGCGAGGGATGTGGAGGTTACACCGCTCGAGCTTGGCTTGGGGCTCGGAGTGAGGGCGGTGCACATCACCGACACCCACTTTTCCACCTCCATATTCAGCTCAGAAAAGGTGGCTGCTGCGATATCAGAGCTCAACCCGGAGATGATTTTCCATACCGGTGACCTGCTCACATACCGTCGTGGCCTTGGAGAGGCTGTAGAATTTCTCGAAGCGCTGCGCGATATAGCGCCTGTTTACCTCGTTCTCGGAAACCACGACCACTGGAGCGGCATTGGAGCGGAGGGCTTGAAGAGAGTGCTGGGCTCTAAAGGCATTGTGGTTCTTGCCAACGAGGCGGTGCGCAGTGGCGACATTGTCATCGCCGGTGTTGACGACCCCTACACCGGGAGGGACAACCTTGAAAAGGCGCTCGGCAGTGCTGGTGACGTTGCAGTAAAGCTGCTCCTCGCCCATTCTCCGCAGATTATTGGGGGCGCCTCCTCTCGCGTTGACGTGGTGCTCACAGGGCACACCCACGGCGGGCAGGTCAGGTTTCCCGGCATTGGGGCGCTGTGGGTCCCCCTCCCCCGGAAATACCGCCGCTTTGAGTACGGGCTCTTTCGTGTGGGCAGGGCAAGGATGTTTGTTAGCCGGGGAATCGGCACGGGATACATACCCTTGAGGCTGAACTGTCCCCCTGAGATAGTGGTTGTGAATCTATGACATGACCTTTGGTGTTATTTTTTTGGAATCTCTACGATGAAAACTGCGCCTCCCTCTGGATTGTCCTCAACCCATATCCTGCCGTTGTGAAGTTCAACAATACGCCTAGCTATTGCAAGCCCCATACCTGAACCCTTAACCCCTCTTTTTTCCTTTCTTATAAATCTCTCAAAAATAGCCTGCTTGTTCTCATCTTTTACGCCCTCCCCGAAATCTATCACCCTTATCCGCCAGAAGCTGTCCCTCTCTTCGCCGGTTAAAACTATTCTTCTGCCTTCCGGGGCATACTTTATGGCATTTGAAATAAGGTTGGCAAATACCTCCTCTATTATACTGTTTGCTCTGACTGGCATGCTATGTGCTATTCTATTTTCAATCTTCATTCCAGCTTCAGATGCCAGAGGAGTAAATCGCTCAACAGCTTCTTCAATTACCTTCCTCAGGTCCATATCTTCCAGTTCTAGGCTTTTAGAACTCTCAAGTTTGGAAAGTTTACTGGCGCTCTCTATCAAATCTATTGCTTTATCAAGACTCCTTTTAATCGCCTGAAGCTCTGTTGTTTTTTCTGGATCATCCTCATCCTCCAGTAGAAGCTCAACAAAGCTTCTTGCAGTGCCTATGGGATTTAAAAGGTCGTGACGCATGATGTCTGTGAACAGATCCTTAAGGTTATTGGCCTCTTTAAGCTCTAAATTGAGTTTTTCCAGCTTTTTTACGGTATCCTGCAACTCCTTTGTTCTATTTTTTACGTCAAGTTCCAATTGTTGGGAGTACATTTTTGCCTGCATAATATGTAGTTGCTCGTACTCTCTCACTCTGCCGTAAAGAAGCCCGATAAAGGCACTGAAAATTGTAAAGGTAATACCCCAGGGTAGCATTCCTGGTGAGAAGGACATCCTTACCTCTGAGGCGATTATTTCAGATGGGGAACAGCTGTGGCCCATCTGATGATCCCTCATAGAGTGCCCGAGAATCATTACAAAAGGATGAAAGACAAAATAGCCCAGAAAAGCCCCTATCAAAACATATTTCAGGACCATCCCTCTGGTTCCTTTAACAGAACCCTCTCGTTCTTCGATTTTATACCCTCCAGATATAATTAATGCACATTTTATTTAATATAATCTTCCCCTTAAGCATGTCGTTTTGGCCCATACTAAGGGACAATATAGAACTTCTGAAAAAATAAAGATGGCTCTTGAGGGAGAGGTATGCTTTGCGACCAATCACCCAATACTGCGCTTATACTCCATGAATATATCTGTGCTGCCTATTACCCCAACGACCTTTCCGTCTTTCTTGACAGGAAGATTACATATCTGGTTCTCGCCCATCAGACGGGCTGCCTCCCTCACGCTGTCGTCGGCATCTATAAAAATCACGGGCTTCTCCATGATGTCGCTCACCCTGACCCTCAGGGGGTCCAGACCTTTGCCTATGACCTTCTCCATTATGTCGAAGCGCGTAACCAGACCAAGCTCCTTGTAGGGGCTCATCCTCGCCACTATTACGCAGCGGAAGTTATGCTCCAGCATTCTGTTTATGGCGTCTATAACCCGCAATTCAGGCTCCACCATGAGCACATACTTTGTCATCAGCTCAGAAACCCGCATGTCCGGTATAACCTTGTAGTCTGCCATACTCAACCCTCCATTAATTATCTAATCTTTTTGTATCCTCTGTAATCTTGGAGAATCCTTTCCGCCCCTTTCTCTCAGCTCAATATCCTGCCTCGCGACCAGGAAGCTGTCTCTTGGCACATCACGATACACAATAACCCCGGGACCAATAAATGAGCCGGAGCCTATCTTGCGTCCTGCATTTATCATCACATTTAAGCCGAGCTTGACGCCGTCGCCTATAACTGCTCCCATCTTCCTTCTTCCAGTATCCACGAGCTCACCCTTCATGCGCATCTTCACATTCCTATCGTCCAGACGAAGGTTGCCCACCTTGGCTCCGGCACCGAAGTTGCAGTTTCTTCCGATTATGGAGTCGCCCACATAGCTCAAATGCGCTATGTGCGTGCCCTGCATTATTATCGAGTTTTTAACCTCCACAGCATTGCCCAGCCTGCAGCCATCGCCCAGTGCAGAGTGGCTCCGAAGGTAGGTGTTGGGACCGACGATGCTGCCCCTGCCTATGTATACAGGACCTTCGATATAGCTCCCAGACTTTATCACCGCATCCTCAGCGAGGTAAACCCTGCCCCTGATGCTCACCCTGCCCTCTACCTCTCCGGCGATGTGGTGGGGCATCTCGTCAAGCAGAGTTTTACTCGCCTCCAGATAATGCCATGGCGTGCCTATGTCCAGCCATCTTCCGGTTATCTCCACCCCCTGCACCTTGCCTTCGCGAAGCAGCATCTCAAGCGTGGAGGTTATCTCATACTCACCCCGTGGCGAGAGGGGCGTTCTTTTAATCACCTCAAAAACCTCAGGGGAGAATACATACATACCTGCGTTAATCAGGTTGCTTTCGGGTTGAGCCGGCTTCTCCACTATCTTCTCCACCCTGCCATCCCTGCAAAGTGTCACAACACCATAGCCCCGAGCGTCGGGAACACGGCGGCACGCAATTGTTGCTGCTCCCTGATGCTCTGCCATGAGCCGGGCTATATCTTCGCCGCTTACCAGGGTATCGCCGTTGAGCACAAGAAAATCATCCTCAAAGCTCGCCAGGGCAATCGCATGCGCAGTGCCGAGGCGCTCCTCCTGAACAACATAGCTGATGCTCACCCCCAGCGCAGAGCCATCGCCGAAGTGCTCGCGTATGGCCTCGCTCTGGTAGCCAACCACTATGGCAATATCCTTAATACCCGCCTCCCTCACCGCCTCCACCACATGCTGGAGCAGTGGTTTGTTCACCAGAGGGAGCATAGCCTTTGCCTGGGTCTCTGTCAGGGGTTCAAGTCTTGTGCCTTTGCCCGCCGCCAGGATTAAAGCATGCATTCTAAGCACCAAACTTCTCACTCTTATTCATGAGGTCGAGCAGTATTGGCATGAGGTCCATGCCCCGGATGCGGTTCAGCCCACCTCCTGCACAAGCCCGCTCACTGAAGGCAGCGACATCATCGGTCCTCACCTCAGGGCCGGCTATGAGTATGGGCACCACATCGCCTGTGTGGTCGCCCACGCTGCATGGCGTTGTGTGGTCAGACATAACCACGAGGTAGTTATCCTGTGCGAAGTCTAGAAACTCACCCATCATTGCGTCGATGGCCTCGATAACCATAATCTTTTTCTCTGGCGAGTGGTCGTGTCCCGCCTCGTCCGCCTCCTTTATGTTCATGAGCAGGAAGTCAACCTCCTTCAGAGCGAGAAGTGCCTGCTTTGCTCGAGCGATGTAATCACTCTCAGTCTCAATCACACGCATCCCGGCCAGGTGTGCAATGCCCCTTATTATAGCCGTCGTCGCCATGCAGGCGCCACTCATGCGGTAGCGATGTGAGAAGCTCTCCAGCTCTGGCACCACTCCTGCGCCCCTCGCCAGAAGGTAGTTCGCCGGCGGGAGGTTTTTTTCCTTTCGCTTTGCATTAACTTCATGCTTCTCAAGGACTTTATGGGCCTGCCTTAAGAACTCCTCCAGAAGTTTGGCGGTGCGCCTCGCCTCGGCGCTGTCGTCGAGAGGCTTTGCTGGATGCACCCCAACCCCGATGTCGTGCGGGTCAGTGTCGCTCACCATGTGGCTTAGCCCCTCGCCGCGAAACACCAGGGCACAGCGATAGGCGAGAGAGGCAAGCTTAACTTCAACGCCGGGCAGGTGGATGCCCTGCAGCGCCTCGATTAGCGCAGAGGTGTCCTCTATCCTCCCGGCACGTCTATCCCTGACCACAAGGTTCTCGTCGACAGTGGCGAAGTTGCATCTCCAGGCTACGTCGCCCTCGCGCAGCTCAATTCCCATGCCCGCGGCCTCAAAGGGTCCACGCCCTGTATAAACCTGACACGGGTCGTAGCCGAGGATTGCCAGGTGAGAGGTGTCGCTTCCTGCTCTAATCCCGGGTGCAACAGGGTCAACCACACCTGTTATTCCCCTCGCTGCAAGCTCATCGAGGTTTGGTGTATTCGCAACCTCCATGGGTGTCCTGCCGTCTAGTTTCTTAATGGGCCTATCTGCCAAGCCGTCACACACAAGCACTAGCGCCTTCATCGCCTCTCCTCGGCATGCACTTGCAGAGCAGAGATTTAAAACTTTTGGAAGGGCTCGTTAAAAACAGTAGAGGCTAAATCTCTTTCAGCTTCTCAAGGATTATCGCAGGTCTTATATGGGTTATACCTTCAAGCTTGCCTATCTTCTCAGAAATCAGAGAAGAAAGCTCTTTGCCGTTGCGGGTCCACACCTCAGCCATAATCATGTGGTCGCCCGTTGAGGTCGCAACGAAGCGCACCTCCTCAAACTCTGTGAGCTTTTCTGCCACGCTAAGAAACATGTCGGGATTGGTGTTTATACCAACCAGAGCTACAGTGCCGTAGCCCATCTTTGCCGGGTCGACCACTATGGTGTAGCCCTTTATGATACCCATCTTTTCAAGGACATCAACACGTTTTCTGACTGTGGCTTCACTGACATGAAGTCTCCTCGCTATCTCTGTGAAGGGTGTCCGGGCATCTTTGCGAAGAATATCTATTATCTTTAGATCCTTTTCGTCTGGTATCATGGTATCACAAACATAAATATAACGATAACCAGAAAAATTATAACGAAATTAGAATTCTTTCTTACCACTGATGATTTATAAATGCTGCCACATGCTGCGAATTTCGTGGCATACTTATATTATAATTGCGAATTCCATACCAAAAATTTATATACTATGCACATATAACAACGAAATACTTAATAAAAATGAGGTGATGTAGTATGGTTGATAAGGAAAAAGTGCTTGAGGCTATGAAAAGTACCGGGAAGCCGATGAGACCTGGTGATATAGCCAAAATGTTGGGAGCTGAGAGCAAGGAAATTTCAAAGGTAATCAGTGAACTCAAGAAAGAGGGGAAAGTCCATTCCCCGAAAAGGTGCTACTACGCACCTGTTGAAAGTTAGGAGGTAGAGAAGATGGGAAACACAGAAGAAAACCTCGCAAAAGCGTTCGCGGGCGAGAGCCAGGCAAACCGCCGCTATCTGGCCTTTGCGAAGAAGGCGGAGGAAGACGGCTATCCCAATGTGGCCAGGCTCTTCAGGGCCGCCGCAGAAAGCGAGACAATACATGCTCTGAGCCACCTTAAGGTCATGGGTGGCATTAAATCCACGGCAGAAAACCTCAAGGCTGCTTATGAAGGTGAGACCTACGAGAAGACTGAGATGTACCCTGAGTTCATAGCAGCTGCGAAGGAGGAGGGCAACACTGAAGCGGTGAGGACCTTCACTTGGGCGATCAAGGCCGAGGAGGTCCATGCTGACCTGTACACAAAGGCAACGGAGGCTGTGAAGGCGGGGAAGGATGCAGAACTCGGCTCACTTCAGGTATGCCAGGCATGCGGTTACACCGTTGAGGGCGATGCACCAGAGCGGTGTCCTGTTTGCGGAGCAGAGGGTATGTTCAGGGAGATAGCCTAGGTGTGCAGCCCCGGCAAGGGGTTTCCCCTTCTACATTTTAATCTGGTGCAAAGTGCGGCGCTGAGAGAAACGATTTTATCAGAAACTCGCATAAGTAAGCTGGATAAAGAACTGGGCGTCTTTTGTATGGGATGAGAAGCAACAGAAAATTATTAATCATTGAATGACCAATATTTCACTTCAGGAGGTGGTGTTGAGATGAGGAAGATGACTGAGGAGAATCTCAGGGCAGCTTTTGCTGGCGAGAGCCAGGCGCACATGAAGTACCTGATTTTCGCCGAGCAGGCTGAGAGAGATGGCTTCTCAAACATAGCGAAGCTATTCAGAGCCATAGCATATGCGGAGCAGGTGCACGCAGCCAACCACTTCAAGGCCCTGGGGATGCTGGACAAGAGTCCGGAGAACCTGGGCTCGGCCATAGAGGGGGAGACCTTTGAAGTGGAGGAGATGTACCCCGCCTACAATGCTGTGGCAGAGCTCCAGGGGGAGGAGAAGGCAAAGAGGAGTATCCACTATGCCATTGAGGCTGAGAAGATCCACGCGGAGCTCTACGCAGAAGCCAAGAAGCTCGCAGAGGAAGGAAAGGACCTGGAGATAGAGAAGGTGAGCATCTGCTCTGTGTGCGGCCACACCGTCATAGGCAACGCTCCGGAGCGCTGCCCTGTATGTGGCGCCGGCAGCAAGGCCTTCAGGGATTTCTAGGAGGTTGGGGAGATGGCAGATTTTTCCCTTAAGGGAGTGAACAAGCCCAGGGACCCAGAAAACCTGACGGACATGGAGAAGAAACATACGCCGGTCATCCATGTGCCGGAGGAGCTCAGGGCCGGAGAGCCCTTCAGTGTTAAGATTGTGGTGGGAGAGCTGCTCGCCCATCCCAATGAGCTCAGCCACTACATAAACTGGATTTCCCTCTATGACGAGCAGTACACCTTCCTGGGGATGGCGACCCTTGCTCCTGCGGTGAGCCATCCAAAGGTTAGGTTTACAATCTCTCTGGACGAACCCACCACGCTTCGCGCCTTTGCGTTCTGCAACCTCCACGGGCTCTGGCAGGGCAAGCTGGGGGTTAAATTTTAGGTGAGCTGATGAAGGCAAAACAGATAAAACCAGGCATCTACTGGGTTGGCGCTATAGACTGGAACGTCAGGGACTTTCACGGTTATGTCACGCCGAGGGGTACGACGTACAACAACTTCCTCATCATGGACAGAAAGATTACGCTGATAGACACAGTCAAGTACGACCTCGCAGATGTGATGTTTGAGCGCATCCGCTGTCTGACAAACCCAGATAAGATACGTGTTGCAGTGTGCAACCACATTGAGATGGATCATGCGGGCTCCTGGGACAGGGTTATGAAGCTCGCAAAGAAGGCAACGCTGTACTGCACAGAGCGAGGGAGGCAGGGGTTAGAGAGACACTTTGACACCACAGGCTGGGATATTCAGACGGTGAGCACCGGCGATACTGTTAAGATAGGCGAGAAGACGCTGATGTTCATAGAGACGCCTATGCTGCACTGGCCGGACAGTATGATGACCTATGTACGGGAGGACAGACTTTTAATCTCCCAGGACGCCTTTGGGCAGCACTTTGCACAGGCGGTGCTCTTCGACGACCTTCTGCCGGAGCATGAGCTTGAGGATGCGGTGATAGACTACTACGCCAACATCTTGATGCCCTTCGGCAGACTGATAAAGGCAAAGATAGCAGAGATTCAGAAGCTTGGGCTGGAGATAGATATGATCGCCCCTGACCACGGGGTAATCTGGCGTAAGAATCTGCAGAAAGTCATCAACATGTACCTGGACATGGCAGAGGGCAAGGCGAGGGAGGGGGTGGTTATAGTCTATGACACCATGTGGCACTCCACAGAGAAGATGAGCAGGACTGTGCTCGATGGCATACTCGACGAGGACATGTACGCCGAGGTTATAAAGCTCAGGGAGACGCCTATGAGTGTAGCGATAAAACAGTTCTGGAGATACCGCGGTCTGCTCGTGGGCACACCCACACTCAACAATCTAATGTTCCCGACAGTTGCGGAGTTTCTCCAGCACCTGCGTGGTCTTCGCCCGACTAACCGCATGGCGGGCGCCTTCGGCAGCTACGGCTGGGGAGGCGGCGGCGTTAGGGAGGCACTGAGCATTCTCAAATCCATGAAACTGGAGGTGGTAGAGCCGGGTTATGAAGTGAACTACCGTCCCACCGAGAAGGACTATGAACAGGGCTACGACTTCGGCAGACTCTTTGCCCAGAGGGTTAAAGAGTATCACAGGAAGTTTGAGTAGGAGGTGGTTTTATAGCTAACTACAGGTGCACCGTCTGCGGCTATATATACGACGAGGAGGCGGAGGGGAACTCCTTCGATGAGCTTCCCGACGACTGGCACTGCCCGGTGTGCAATGCTCCAAAGGAGGCGTTTGAGAGGGAGGAGTGAGCTTATACTGGAGGCGAACTCGCTATAACCAGCTTTCCATGCTTCACCCCGCGTGAGCTTAACAGTGTGTCGGAGATTTTTTTAATTTCTTTTATTTTCCCTTTTATGACTAAGACCTCCATGCAGTTGTGGCTGTCGAGATGTACATGCATTGAGGATATGATGTTGCTGTGGTAGCGATGCTGCAGGTCAATAAGCTTATCGGTGACCCCTCTTATTGCATGGTCATACATAATGGTAAGGGAGGCCACTGCCTCCTTCTCGAGTTCCCTCCACTCTTCCTGAATGATCATGTCTCTTATTAAGTCCCTTATAGCTTCAGAGCGATTTGCATACCCCTTTTCTCTTATCACCTTGTTGAACCTTTCAAAAAGCTCCTGATTCATGGATACACCGAACCTGATAAGCTTCTCCATAAAAATTACCTCCCGGTTTACTATGATTATAGGCCATTATTATTAAAACTTTTGTAATACTTTTTTTAATATAATTATTATTAAGTAATAATAATGGAAAAATTTATATGTAAAAGTGCTACCTTTATTTTGTTTGTGCCACCGATGGAGGAGTAGATTGTGAAAGATATAATCGCAAAGTACTGGGACAGTAGAAGCAGAACCTACGACTGTTCTCCGGGACATGCCTACACCTGTGAGAAAGAAAAGAAAGCCTGGGAGAGAGAACTTCTGTCGGTATTTGGTGAGGAGCCCAAGGAGATTCTCGACGTGGGCACAGGTACAGGAGCAATAGCCCTTCTGCTAGCTGAGGCGGGTCACAGGGTAACTGGGGTAGACATCTCCAGGGGCATGCTGGCAGTGGCCAGAGAGAAGGCGGAGGAAAAAGGTCTTGAGATTTCTTTTCGAGTTGCAGATGCAGAGTCGCTGCCCTTCGGGAATAGCTGCTTTGACGGTGTTGTTTCAAGACACCTCCTGTGGACGCTGCCCAAGCCAGAGAAGGCGCTGAAAGAGTGGGTTAGGGTCACAAAATATAGGGGAAAGGTGGCTGTAATTGATGGGAAGCATTTCTCGGATGGGGTTGGAAACAGGATTAAACAATTGGTAGGACAGCTCGGAATTCTTATTTTTGAGGGGCGTAACCCCTGGAATTTCTATAAAAATGAACTCAGAGATGAACTCCCCCTTGCAGATGGTGCAGATGAAAGGAATATAGCAGAATTAATGTCTTTTTCTGGGATTAAAGACGTGCATGTAAGAAATCTTGGATATATAAGGGAAATGCAGAAGAAACACATGCCATGGTACCAGCGAATCTCCTCAACCTATCAGACCTTCCTGATCTATGGAACAGTGGAAAAAGGAGGTGAATTTTGATGAAGGGCATAGTCTTTTTGATGGCGTTGCTTCTGGCAGGCATGCTTGTCTTTGCCGGATGTGCGGACAGCGGCAACAAGGCGGCTAAGGAAGCGGTCGCTGAGCAGAAGATTGAGCAGGTGCTGGGGGTCGGCGGTGCTGATGACTTCCTTGAGGGTGAGGAAATCAAGGCAAATGTTTTTGAGATGCTTGTGAAGGTGGACGAGAAGGGCGAGGTTATCCCCTACCTTGCGGAGTCTTGGGACATCTCTGACGATGGCACAGTGTACACCTTCCACCTGCGGAGAAACGTAACCTTCCACGACGGCACACCCTGGGATGCGGAAGCTGCAAAATGGTTCTGGATGTGGAAGAAAAACACCGGCACAGGAGGTTTTGTGAAGTACATAAAGGATGCTGAAGTTGTGGATAGATATACTGTAAGATTCTACCTCATAGAGCCCTATCCCAACCTTCTCAAGGACCTAGCGTCCCAGTTTAAGGCAGAGGTTATCTCGCCCACCAGTGTGGAGCCTGCATGGAGCTACAGCGGCGAGCGCAGGAAACTCATAGGCACAGGTCCCTTCATGGTGAAAGAGTATAAGAAAGAGCAGATGGCTGTGCTTGTGAGATATAATGCCTACTGGGGGGAGAAACCAAAGCTGGACAAAATAATCTACCGTTACATTCCAGACGAGAACACCAGGGTAATGGCGCTGAAAAAGGGCGAGGTGGACATTATAGGTGCAACTGAGCACCATGCGAGCGTACCCTTCGAGAGGATACCAGAACTCAGGGCAGACCCGAACATCGTTGTGGACCAGCACTCATACGGCAGAATTCAGGTAGTGGAGTTCAACTGCCAGAAGGGGGTGTTCAGGGACAAGAGGGTAAGGAAGGCTGTTAACCTTGCCATCAACAGGGAAGCCCTTGTAGAGAAGCTTTTCAAGGGCAACGGGATTCCAGCAACGACAATAACATCGCCCGATTTCCCCTTCGCGAGCGGGCTCAGGGGGAAAGGCTATGCCTACGACGTTGATGCGGCGAAGAGACTCCTAGAGGAAGCGGGCTGGGTGGACAGCGACGGCGACGGAATAAGAGAGAAGAACGGTGAAGAACTTGCCGTAAGGTACCTCGTGCCTATAGGAGAGGCAAATGCGAATCCCGTGGCGGTATACCTCCAGAGCGAGCTGAAGAAGATAGGCATGAGAGTTGAGATAGTCACGATGGAGCGGGGAGCTGCATATGAGGCGAAGAAGAGGGGTGAGTACGACCTCTTCCTCCACCACAGCGGCAATATCCCCTGGGCACCCGCTGGGCTTCTTCTCGCCAAGTACCACTCCTCAAGCTCCGACTGGCCCTATGCGTACCACAGCACCGAACTGGATGAGCTCATAGACAAAGCAATTGCAAGCGGAGACAGCGAGGATTTCAACAAAGCGTACCTAAAGCTTCAGGAGGAGCATGCGTGCATACCCCTCTACGACATTGTCAAGACGGTGGTCTACAACAAAAAGGTCAGGGGCTATGTGCACGCCCCCACCATGTATGAAGCCAACTTTAGGACTGTGTACATAGAGGAATAGAGTATGGGATATCTCCTTAAAAGGATGCCCGCAGCTGCCGCAACGGTTGTGATGGCATCCTTTCTCTCTTTTTGTCTTCTCTACTTCGCTCCAGGTAATGCCGCATACATTATAATAACCCAGAAACTGGATGAACCGGACTACGAAGCCATAGAACACTTTATGCTCAAAAACAGACTCGACCTTCCCATGCTGGAGGGATACATACTATGGCTGGATATGGTATTCCTGCACTTCAACTTAGGAAGTTCGCTGAGAACCGGTGAGGACGTCCTCCAGGAGTTTCTGGTCAGGTTTCCGGCAACTCTAACCCTTGCGCTCTCGGCGTTGTTCTTTGCGGTGTTTCTGGGCATAACCCTCGGGATGGTCTCTGCTCTGAAGAGTGGAACCTTCTGGGACACCATTGCCAGAGCCGTTACCTCTGCGGGAATATCGATACCTGAGTTCTGGCTCGGCATGCTGCTCATCCTCCTATTCTCCCTCAAACTGGGCATTCTACCCAGCTTTGGCTATGGCTCCGTAGGGCACCTCATAATGCCCACCCTTGCTTTGGGCTTTCACCTCAGCTCAAGGATAGCGAGGGTTACAAGGGAGAGCATGCTGGACGCCATGGAGAAAAACTACATACTTGCTGCAAGGGCGAGAGGCTATACGGAGCGCAGGGTGATTTTCATTCACGCCTTCAGAAATGCTCTAATTCCAGTCGTCACCCTAGCGGGAATGGACCTGGGGCACCTGCTGGGCGGCGCGGTTATAGTTGAGAGCATATTTGCATGGCCGGGTGTTGGCAAGTTTATGGTAGATTCGCTTTTTGCGAGAGATTTTCCGGTTGTTTCAGGATTTGTTATGATCTTCACCTTCTTCTTCGTGGCGATCAATCTTCTGGTTGACCTGCTCTACATGAGGATAAATCCAAAAATCAGAGGGGCATAGTATGCATGGAAATAAAATTGCCCAGGTGATTATTTCTGCGATAATCTTATTTGCCCTGTTTCCCGGCACCTTCTCCCCTTGCGATCCAAATCAGATAAACCTTGACAGAGCCCTTGAAGCACCGAGCTTAAAGCATTTATTTGGAACCGACAACTTTGGCAGAGACATACTCTCCAGGGTTATCCATGGCGCCAGAGTGTCCTTTTTTGCAGGCGTAACGATAGTTGGAATTTCCTTCGCCCTCGGCACATTCCTCGGACTTATCGCAGGCTACTACGGCGGTATTGTAGACGAATTGATCATGCGCGTGGTTGACATCCTCCTAGCTATGCCTGGAATAATCCTTGCGTTGATTATAATAGGGATTCTTGGGCCATCGATTCCCAATCTTATAGTAGCCCTTGCCACTGTTGGCTGGGTTAAATATGCAAGGCTGGTAAGGGGGAGCACCCTGGAGATAAAGGAAGAGGAGTTTGTAGAGAGCGCAAGGGCTCTTGGGTGCACAGACTTTTATATTTTGTATAGACACATCCTGCCCAACGTAATTTCTCCAGCCCTTGCTCTTGCCACCCTTGACATCGGCTCTGCCATACTTCACATCGCAGGTATGAGCTTCCTGGGCTTAGGTGCCCAGCCTCCAACGCCTGAGTGGGGGATTATGCTGAGGGAGAGTATAGCATTTATGGAAACAGCCCCTCACCTCATGATATTCCCGGGGCTCATGATTTTTGTCACCGTTTACTCCTTCAATATGTTGAGTGACAGCCTTGGTAGCAGGTGGAGATATTATGATACTCTTAGAGATTAATGGGCTTAAGGTCGAGTTTTTCACAGAAGAGGGTGTGGTAAAGGCTGTGAATGGAGTCAATCTCAAACTTGATAGAGAGGAATCCCTCGCAATTGTGGGTGAATCGGGCTCGGGAAAGTCGGTCCTTGCTCTTGCGATACTCCGTTTATTGCCAGCCAATGCCAAAATTTCTGGAAGGATTCTGTTCAATGGCAGAGATGTGTTGAGGATGAGCGAAGAGGAGTTGAGAAGACTGAGGGGGAGGAAAATCGCCCTGATACCTCAGAATCCCGGCAGTTCCCTTAATCCTGTCCTTACTATAGGCTACCAGCTAAAGGAGGCTCTTTCCCTCCTCAACGGTTCCAGAAGAAAGGTCCTAAAAGATGCGGTGGATCTTCTGAGGAGGCTCTGTCTTCCGGAGCCGGAGCGGCTTATAAAGCAGTACCCACACATGCTCTCCGGTGGAATGAAGCAGAGGGTGCTCATATCTTTGGGAATTGCTGGAAATCCTGAGCTGATTGTTGCAGACGAACCCACAAAGAATCTGGATTCCATCGTCAGAGCCGAAATTTTAGAGCTGCTGAAGGAGGTTGGGAGAACCACTGCCATGCTCTTTATCACCCACGATATTCAGGCAGCAAAAATCTGTGATAGAGTAGCTGTTATGTACGCCGGAGAGATAGTTGAAATTGGCTCTGCTAGGGAGGTTCTTAACAAGCCTGCTCACCCCTATACTACTGGGCTGGTCAACTCCCTCCCTGAGAATGGACTGAACCCTATCCCCGGCTCAAGTCCAAGCATGACAAGACTGCCAGAAGGGTGCAGCTTTCACTCCAGATGCTTAATGGCGGAGGAGAGTTGCAGTAAGGAAAAACCGGAGCTTAGGCGGGGGGTGAGGTGCTTCTATGCTTGAGGTGGAAAAACTCAGCAAAAGCTTTTACTCCGGGTTTCTAATAAGGAGGCGCTTTGATGCGGTTAAAGAGGTGTCCTTCAGTTTGGGTAAAGGAAAAGTTCTAGGCATAGTTGGAGAGAGTGGAAGCGGTAAGTCGACTATAGCAAAACTTGTGGTAAGGTTACTGAAGCCCACCTCGGGCAGGATTTATTTCAATGGTATGGAGATAACCTCTCCCTCTGAAAAGGAGTTCAGGAGTTTACGTCCAAAAATTCAGATCATTTTTCAGCATCCAGAAACTGCGCTTAACCCAAGGATGAAGATTTACGATTCCATAGCAGAGCCTCTGAGAATTCATAGGCTTGTAGGGAGCAGGAGGGAAGAAGAGGCGAGAGTGAAGGAGCTAATAAGGGAGGTAAACCTATCCACGGAGTTGCTCTCCCGCTACCCGGCGATGTGCTCTGGCGGAGAGGTTCAGAGGGTTGCGATTGCCAGGATTCTGGCCCTGGAGCCGGAGCTCGTGGTGGCAGATGAACCAACCTCTATGCTTGATGTCTCTGTCCAGGCACAGATTCTCAGCCTCATGAAAAGGCTACAGAGGGATAGAAAAATTTCCTATCTTTTCATCTCCCATGACATGGGCGTGGTCAAAGCCTTCTCCGACGAGGTTCTGGTTCTGAAAGGAGGGGAAATGGTGGAGTACGGAAAGTGTGAGAAAATATTTATGAATCCCTCCCATAAGTACACAAAAAAGCTAATCAGGGCGAGTGAGTTTAAATGCTAGAGAAACTCTCTTTCAAGGTTCCATATGGTCTCCAGCACCTTGACACCCTTGGGGGTAATTCTATATGCCCGGGTACCATTCTGCACCACGAGCTCCTGCTCCTTGAGCTTCCTCAGGTGAAAACTCACCTTGGTGTGGTCCTTTACCCCCAGCAACTTGACTATTTCCATCAACTTTACACTTTTTTTTTCAACGAGTATCTCCAGTATGTCTCTCCTCAGGGGATTTGCAACAGATTTTAGCACTTCGCTTGCACGTTTTCCAAACATCTTATTCAATCGCTGGTGCTCCATGGCATTTCTTACCACGTGCTGAATCTCACCTTTTTTAAATGGCTTTTCGATGTAGTCAAAGGCACCCTTTTTAATCGCCTCGACGCTGCTTGGTATTGTGCCGAAGGCTGTCATGATGATAACAGCGCAGTGTGGACGGCGTCTCTTGATCTCCTGGATAATGTCGGTGCCCTTAACTCCGGGCAGCATCAGGTCGAGAAGCACCACATCATAATTCTCTGAATCTATCTTATTCAGAGCTTCTTCAGGTAGGGTGGCCACATCCGCCTCGTAACCCTCCTTGCTCAGCAACTTGCGAAGTAGGTTCTGAATCTCCTTTTCATCGTCTACCACAAGTATTCTACCTGTGATTTCTTGGCCCCCAGCTTTTTCCATTATAGTAATTTTGTTCTCTTTCAACTTTTATAGTTATCGTTGAACATGTACGATTTTGTGATTAGGATTTATTGTTGGGGGTTACATTACAGTCTGCTTAAGAACGCTGCTCGGGTCCTTCTTGTTCTCCTTGATACCAAGATTATCTGGCTTAATCCCCATGGCCAGGCCAAGGAGCTGTGTGATGTACAGGCTGGGGACGTTGTAGCTCTCATTGAACTCCTGCTCCGCCTTAACCTGAAGCCCGTCAAGGGAAACCTGGCAGAAGGGGCACATGGTAACTGCAAGCTCAGCGTTGCGTTCCTTCATGCTGAGCAGGCGCTGTCTCGCGAGGTTTATGCCCAGCTCCTCGCTCAGCGCGAGCAGAGGTGCACCACAGCATTTGTCCATGTCTTTATATTTAACAACCTTTCCTCCGGCAAGTTTGATAATCCTCGCAAGCTTATCCCTTGCGGCAAAGTCCACATACTCGCTGGGTCGCGAAGAATGGCAGCCAGCGAAGGGTGCCACTCTTGCGGATACCTTTTTAACTATGTGCTCTGGTTTTATTCGCCCGGCGATTAGGTCCAGAAGGTGATACACCTCGATGGTGCCCTTTACCTCCCGCCCAATTGCACCAAGCCTCTCATTAACCTTCTTGCGGAGCTTCTCATCCTGTTGTAGCTTTTTATTTGCCACTCGAAGAGTTTTATAGCAGCCGTTGCACAGTGCAACCATGTCCATGCCCTCTTCCTCTGCGACAGCGATGTTGCGTGCAGAAAAGAGAAGAGCAGCAAACTCATCTATGGTTTCAGTGTTCAGCCCGCAGCATGCGAAGGGCCTGTCGTGGAGCTTTATTCCCAGCTTTTCTGCCACAGCTCGAGCCGAGAGTTCGTACTGATTCTCACGGTAGGGGATGTTGCATCCTGGGAAGTAGAGGTACCCATCACTCATGTTCCGCTCTCCTCATCCTTGATAATCTTTTCAAATTTGGTGCCTGCAATGAGTTTCTTAACTTCCTCCTGGTCTATTGGCTCAATTGGCGGCAGACCCATGTCCTCTCGCATGAAGTTTGTAAAGTCGTCGATCTCAAAAAGCCTGCCTATCTTCGCGACGTTGACATTTATGTTTTTAAATGCTGCAGGCACCTTACCCTCTTTCGCGGCGACGTTCTTTATTGCCATCAAAACGGAAGCTGGTTTCACGTCACGCGGGCAGCGCTCAGTACAGAGGTAGCATACGGCACAGTACCACGGTTCAATGCTATCGAGCGCCTTGTCTATCCCGAGAGCCGCCATCCTTATAATCCTGCGGGGATTGAAATCGTCCCTGAAGGGATTCACCACGCAGGTAGCAGTGCAGGTGCCACACTGGTAGCATCGGGATATAAGCTCTCCCCCGTGCTCCTGCTTAATTTTCTTTACGAGGTCTGTGCTCACCACCCTGTACTTAAGCTCTATTTTTTCCATCACTATCCATCCTGAACAAATGAATACCTGCTTCCTATTCTTAATAATTTATCATTTAAAAATTTATCGAATCATGGCGAGCACATGCTCCAGAGCTTCGACGGCACCCCTGCCAAACCTGTTCTTGGTCACAATATCTGCGACATCGCTGAGCGAGGGTTCGCCGACGGCGATGGCATAGCCGGCCCTGGCAAGCATGTCGCGGTCGTTTTCACTGTCACCTATCGCGGCCACCTCCTTCATGGCAATGGCTCTTAGCTCTGTCGCCTCTTCAAGCGCTCTCCCTTTGCTCACTTCGGGCGATTTTATGTGGATGGCAAACTTGGTGTCTACCGCCTCCACATCGAATTGTCTTAGGAGCTCCCTCACCTCTTCGACGGTAATGCCATGACGGAGTATTGCCACTTCAGTTTTTCGGAGTTCTGAATATGGCACAAGCTCTACCTCACGTTTGGCTGCAAGATGGTTAAAGGCCCTGTGCACCTCCATTATGTCACCGAGGTAGCGCTCTACACCGAGGGAGGGGTCTTTTATAACTCCTCCATTCTCGGCTATTATTGCCCCTGTAGTGCCGGCGAAGGTCTGCACCGCCTCGGCTACGCAGAGAATATTACCCGTTGCGAGGATTACAGGCACTCCCCGGCTCTCAAGTTCCCGGAGGAGTGCCATGGCATTAAGGTCGATTCTCCGCTTTGCGTCGGTGAGGGTGCCATCTATGTCGATTGCCACAGCTGTTATTCGCATGCTTTACCCATGAAAATCAACGTAGACAAACTCTCAGTCCCTGATGCCCTCCTTCGTCACTGTGAATATAGCCTCGCCTTCAGGGAGGTTGGGAGAGTCTATTAAGCGTGCGACGCGCTTTCCTGCTTTGGACTTGCGCAGGTATATCCTGAAGGTGGACGAGTGTCCCACCACATGTCCGCCTATGGGTGCGGTGGGATCTCCGAAGAAGAAATCTGGACGCATCATCACCTGGTTTGTTACGATGACGGCCAGGTTATAGATGTCGCTGAGCTTTTGGAGTGTGTGCATATGACGATTGAGCTTCTGCTGTCTGTCGGAGAGCATCCCCCTGCCGGTGTAGTCGCTCCTGAAGTGGGAGGTCAGGGAGTCCACAACTATCAGCCCGATGTTCTTCTCACGGATTATATCTTCCGCCTTTTCAATCAGGAGCATCTGATGGTCGCTGTTGTATGCCCGTGCAACAACTATGTTCTCCAGTATCTCCTTTGGGTCCCTTCCAATACCCTCAGCCATCTGAATTATCCTCTCCGGCCTGAAGGTATTCTCGGTATCAAGATAAAAGGCGCTTTTGCCCAGTCCATTCTCATCTTCCGGAACCTGGACAGTTACCGCAAGCTGATGGCAAATCTGGGTTTTTCCAGAGCCAAATTCGCCGAAAAACTCTGTAATAGCCTGGGTCTCGATGCCCCCACCAAGAAGCTCATCCAAGCTTTTGCTGCATGTGGTAATCTTGCGCATGGTTTTTCGCTTTTCCAGCACCTCAATGCCAGTCATGAAACCCATCTGAAGCGACTCGCGGGCAGCATTTATTATCTTCAGTGCAACGCTTTCACCTATACCTGCTGCGTCCTTTAGTTCTCCTGGGTGCGCTACTGCAATCGCCTCAACGCTCTTGAATCCTGATTCACGCAGCTTGTCTGCGGTTGCAATACCTACTCCCGGAAGGTCTTCAAGCTCCATCCTTCTAGCCTCCTGCAATGGATTTTGCCTCTTTCAGCAACTTCTCCACCTCGTTTTTCGGGTCTGGGTTCAGATTAAGGTCCTCCACAATAAGCTCCTCTCTGCCGGTGAAGTCGTTAGTACGTACCCTCGCTACCACCACTATCTCCCTGCCGAGCAGCTCCTCTTTCCTGTTGCTTATCTCATCCTCTGCTTCTCCCTCTATCATCCTCTCAAGGGGGACATTCAGGAGCATCTCAACAAGCTTGTCGTAAAAGGTGGCACGCATGTTTGCTGTGCCATCGTCGATAATCGCATTGAAGACCACACCTTTACCGCTCTTTCTGTCGAAAATCTTTACCTCCTCGGCAACATCAACAATTGCGCCTCTGACCTCAACCCGCTCACCTGCTTTAAGCTCCCCTATCTTCTTCCTGGTCACCTCTTCTATAGGCAGCGTTGCGAGGGCTTCTGTACCCTCCGGGTTAAGCACCACCTTGCCGAATTTGCCAACATGTATCTCGGGCTCCTCCATCCTCACCTTCACGTAGCCCTTCACCACCTTGAGCACATCGTTGGGAGCTATCTTTCCATCCTCCACTAGAGAAACATCCTCGCCCCAGAGCACCAGTCTTGCCCTTCCTGTATCGTCGGCCACAATCAGATTGACTACCTTCCCGGTGCTTCCATCTTCGCGCGTGAACTCGCGCACCTCATAGATGCGCATCACCTTGCACAGTACGTCCACACTCTGCATGCCATCGCGAAGTTCAGCGATTTTTTTCAGCGGCAACTCGGCCTCAGGGAACTGCGCAGGGTCGATGTCAGGAGGGTTGAGAATAACTCTGGTGCGCGAACCTATGTGAATCTCGGGCTCGCCGTTCAGGTCTGCCTTTGTGTACGCCTCCCTAATTCTCAGGATGTCTCCCTCCTGTATCTTATCCAGCTTCTCGACATCCCTGCCCCAGAAAACAATGCGGATAGTCCCGGTGTCGTCTCCCAGAACAAGCGATGAAACCTTCCCTTTATTGCCGTCCTTGCGGGTAAACTCCCGGGGTGGGAATATACGCCTCACCCTCCCTACCACATCCACACTCTTCATGCCGGGTATTATGTTCTCTATCTTTATGTCATGGGTCTTTGAGGTGCCTGAGAAAAGGTTGATGCCCATCTCGTTGGCCACCACGTGAGCTGCGCCCTCGGGTGTTATAAGGCCCCCAAGCTCTCTCTGCTTCTCCTCCGCCCTCTTGCGGATTTCTTCCTCTTCAAGCCCGCTCTCAGAGGCGATCCTTTTTACCAGCTCATCAAGACTCATCTACATCCCCATCATTCAATTATCTCCAGCCTACTTAAAAGATTGGTTAGAGCACCGGAAAAGTGTACTATATAAAAACTTCGCAGGGTGCAGAATCCACAGAAATAAGTATAATAGAAATAGAGATAGGAACCACCAGTGCCTGTATCAATGAGGTGGTGGTTCCCCCCTCCCCGTTTATGCCCCGTTAGAGTGACTGATATTCTGCACAACCTGCCTCAAATATATTTTCTTTCGAATTTCGCAACATGAGTACTGCCGAAGACCAATTTAAATTTTAACACGTCACATTTATAGCAGTAATCGAGGTTGTTGCTTGATAGCGGTGCTGACTGAAATACCCAGGTTATACTACCTCTTTGCAAAAGAGCTGAAGCGAAAAAAGCTTGAATTTTACAGCCTGACCTTTAGAGATGAGATTCCCGGGAAGGTTAAGGTAGTGCTCACCAGCGACTCAGAAGCGGAGAGGGTAAACTTTCCCTGTGTCGTCGCCGCAGGCGAGAGGAACGTAGGCATAGCGGTTGAAAAGGCATACACCCTTTCAAAGGGGCTGAGGGGGCACTACGACGAGCTGGTTATAGGAATCGACCCGGGAGAGAAGCCGGGTCTTGCGGTGGTGGGTGATGGAAGCGTTGTGCATGTCAGCCATTTCAGCTCACCGGAAGATGTGAAGGGTGCCGTTGAGGACATTCTGCGTATATACTCCTGCCGGCGGGTGAAGATAAAGGTGGGCAACGGGGGTGGGGTGTTCAGGCAGCGTCTCCTCAAAGTGCTGCAGGAGAGCTTTAGCTTTGACATAGAGATTGTGGATGAACACTCCACAACACCTTCTCTGGGCAGGGGGGACACCAGACCAGAGGTCCGCGATATTATCGCTGCTATAAACATAGCCATGAAGCAGGGGCACGAACTAAAGAAAAAGGTGGTGGTGAAGCCCACGTCGGGGGAGATTAAAAACGTCCAGCGGGACAGCAGGCAGCGCAGCGGAAATATAACCATATCACGAGCCCTCGCCGAGAAGGTTGCCAGAGGCGAGCTCACAATGGAACGCGCAATAGAACTGCACATCCAGAGGAAAGACTAGGCTATGAAGTCCTTCTCCCTTTTATCAAAGCCTGTGCGCAGCACACTGAGCGAGTCGGGTTTTAAGAAGCCCACGCCCATTCAGGAGGCTGCAATTCCTGTTATCCTCAGCGGAAAGCATGTTCTTCTCATTGCCCCCACCGGCATAGGCAAAACTGAAGCTGCGATGCTCCCCCTCTTCAGCAGGCTTTCCGGGGAGAAGGGTGCAGGTATAGCGCTGCTCTACATCACCCCCCTGCGCGCACTTAACCGCGACCTGCTCTCCCGCCTGGAGTGGTGGGGAAAGAAGCTGGGGATAAACATAGCGGTGCGCCACGGCGACACCTCGCAGTATCAGCGGCGGAAGCAGGCTCTAGCTCCGCCGGATATGCTCATCACCACGCCCGAGACCCTTCAGGCGATTTTACCCGCGCCGCTTATGCGGAAGCACCTTGAGAATGTTCGCTTCGTCGTTGTGGATGAGGTGCATGAGCTCGCTGAGAGCAAGCGGGGGGCGCAGCTCAGCGTCGCCCTTGAGCGGTTGCGCGAGATTGCACAGCGGGACTTCCAGCGCATAGGGATAAGTGCCACAGTGGGTTCGCCCGAGAGGGTGGCGCGCTTTCTGTGCACCCATGCGCCTGTGGAGATAGTCAGGGTGAGTACCGCCAAGGGGATGGAGATAAGCGTTGAGTATCCGAGGCCAAAAAGGGAAGACCGCGAAATTGCTGAGCGCCTTCTCACCGGCATAGCCGCCGCAACAAGGCTGCGCAGGATGCGTGAGCTTATTGCGCAGCACTCCCATGCCCTCATCTTTGTGAATACCCGCGAGATGGCTGAGATTCTCGCCTCGAGGTTTAAGATTATAGGAGAGAGCGTGGGTATCCACCACTCTTCCCTCTCCCAGGAGGTGAGGATTACCACAGAGGAGGAGTTCAAGGAGGGCTCGCTTAAGGCGCTCATATGCACCTCTTCGCTTGAGCTGGGCATCGATATAGGCAGCGTTGACCTGGTAATCCAGTACAAGTCTCCGCGCCAGGTGTCGCGGATTATCCAGCGCGTGGGCAGGAGCGGCCACCGCCTGGGCAGGGTTTCAAGGGGCGTTATAATAACCACGGACGCAGACGACACCCT
>NZ_JBPMGE010000011.1:0-11978 GCF_054014795.1 Candidatus Pyrohabitans sp.
CGAGCTGCCACCAGGGTGCCGTCGATGTAGCACTCGATGCAGGAGAAGCTGCGCAGGTCTTCCACCACCACGATGTCGGCGGGGTCGCCCTCGTGCAGCATCCCGACGTCTAAGCGATAGTGTCTCGCTGGGTTGAGCGAGGCCATCCTCACCGCCTCGAGCTCGTCTATCCCCTCCTCCACAGCCCGCCTGAGCAGGTAGTTCACATGCCCGCGCAGCAGGTCGCCCGCGTGCAAATCGTCGCTCACCAGAAAAGCCTCCCCTCTAAAGCGCGCCAGTGCTTTTAGGTTTCTCGCACTGCTCCCCTCGCGGAGCATTATCTTCATCCCGAGCCTGGACTTCTCCTCTGCTTCCTCTAGGGAGGTGCACTCGTGCTCTGTGCTTATACCGGCCTCGACATAGCTGCGCAGAGCCTCACCTCTCAGCCCTGGGCAGTGGCCGTCTATGGGCTTGCCAAGCCTCTTCGCTGCGCGAATCTTCGCCATTACCCCGGGGTCTCGTGCGACTACACCCGGGTAGTTCATCACCTCACCCAGGGCGACAACCTCATCGCGGGAAAGCAGCGACGCCACTTCAGCGGCGCCAAGCTCTGCGCCCGAGGTCTCAAAGGGTGTTGCAGGGACGCAGGAAGGGGCAGTGAAGTAAAACTTCAGGGGCACTCTCTGGCTGTCGCGTATCATGTACTCCACGCCGGCCACGCCCAGTACGTTGGCTATCTCGTGCGGGTCTGCGACCACGGCGACGGTACCCTGAGCCGCCGCAACCTCTGCGAAGCGACTGGGGGTCAGCATGCTGCTCTCTATGTGGATGTGCGCATCTACCAGCCCGGGAAGGAGGTAGCGGGAGAAGTCGCCGCCAACCTCGCGTATCTCTCTAATCACTCCCTCTTCAAAAACAACCTCCCCGGCATATACTTCGCCCCTCTCCACGTCCACGATGTTGCCTCTGAGAATCATCAACAATACTTCAAAAGCTATGGAGTAAAAGAAAATATAAAAGGGGCATGTAGCCCCTAGATGCCCAGCTCCTTCCTGCGCTTCATGATGTGCTTCTCTATCCAGTCCACAGCTTCGAGGGGGTCGCACTCAGGCGCAAGCTTGCCGCCGGTGATGTTCTCCACGTCCTCGGTAAGAAGCTTCACCAGCTCCGGGGCGCCGGTTACGGGCGGCAGGGGAGCGACGTGGGTGTAAACCCCGAGGGCAACCGCAAAGACGGCGTCGATTGTGGCCTTCTGTTCCATGTACTCCGGCGCTGTTGCTGCGATTGGAAGCTGAGCGGTGTCCACGCCGAGGGCATTGGCAATGGCCGTGACAAGCTGTGCCAGTCTGCCGGTATCTGTGCACGTACCGAAGCTCAGCACAGGCGGGATGTTCAGCGCCTTGAGCACCTTTCTGAGCCTCTCTCCGGCGAGCTCCTGGGCCTCTAAACTGGTCAAACCGGCGACCTGAAGGCCGGCGTTGCCGCAGCCCATGCCCAGCACCAGGATATCCCTCTTTATCAGCTCCTTTGCCACTGTAACAGTGTTCTCATCGTGGGGACCGTTCCTCAGCGTTGTGCAGCTAACCAGGGCGACAACACCCTTAATATCTCCGCCTTTTATGGCCTCCAGCAGCGGGTCAAGGCTTCCACCCAGCGCATCGAGGATGCTCTCTATGGAGAAGCCAACCACAACCTCCTGCTTGCGCTTTGGCACATTAGCGGGCTTGCCCTTTCTCTTCTTGAAGTTTTCAATGGCTATGCTGACAATCTCCTCAGCCTGCTCCCTTACCAGTTCGGGTTTGTAGTCTATGCTGCTGTCGACGCCCCTCATTCTCACCAGCTTGGACACCGGCACCAGGGTGACGCCGTACCTCTCTGCGTACTCCGCAATGTTCGGCAGAGAGCAGTTCATGTCCATGGCGAAGACGTCTATTGCGCCGGTGGCAAGCACATACTCCTGGGTTATCCAGTTGCCGGTGAGGCCGACAAAGACGTCGTCGACGCTGTAGCGCTGCAGGAGCTCCTGTCCAGTCTCAATGGAGCCCACTATCTTCAAGCCCTTTGCTCCGGCCTCTCTCGCCCTTGCCTGAACCTCCTCGCTCCTGGCAAGCTCAATCAGGGCCGCGCCCACAAAGGGTTCGTGTCCATTTACAGCGATGTTAACATACTCTGGCGAGATAATGCCCAGGTCGACGTAGCCCTTATGGGGCTTTGGTACACCGAAGAGCGCATCCTGGATAACCTCAAGGCTGAGCTGCGCCCCAAAGGCTGTGGCGATGCTCATCTTCATAGCCTTAAGAGCCAGGGATGTGTAGCTGCTGTCCACATTTGTCATCGACGAAGCAGCATTCACCATTATCTCGTGGAGCACACCACCCGGGAAGATTCCCAGCTCCTTCCAGAGCTTCTTCCTCTGCTCGGGGGCGAATATCTCAACAAGCCTGCTGGGCTCGTCTGCATCCCTGTTTAAGTCTGCGATAACAAAGTCAGCCACATCCCTGGCTATGTCACTTATATCCCTGCCCTCAGTCTCTATGCCAAGAGCCTGAGCAAAGGCTATAAGCTTATCCGGGGCACTTATCTTGAAGGGCGTCTTGCCCTCTGCGGTTGCTTTCAGAGTTTTTGTCGCTTCAACCGCATGGTAGGCATACGCTGCTGAGCCCATTATGTTCCTGTGGAGCATGTTGCGCATGGCGATGCCGTTCGCATCTATACCGCAGGCACCGTAGGGCGCCTTCTCGGTGATTCTGCACGGCCCCATGCTGCAGAGCTGGCAGCTCAGCCCCTGGAGGCAGAAGGTGCACTTATTCCTCTGGGCATCGTAGCGGTCGGCGATGCTGGCGATGCCATCCTCCCGGACCTTCCTGTACATTGTATTTATTGTTTCATGTATACTGGGGTTTTCCATTTAAACACCTCTCAGAAACATCATTATTTATAATGATAGTTATCCTTTTCTGCGAAAATGTTCGAGGGGTAGAGAACAGTGGTACTCCTTCGGTACTTTTTAATAACACCCCGGACAATAGTAATGTTCAGAGACGGGGACAACTGCAGGCTGTGAGGGGAAGCATGCTCGGGAAATCATACGTACTCCTTGGCATAGGTGTTGTAGCGTTATTCGTGGGTGTTGTGTATACAATAGCACTTTCCACGGGAAAGCTGGTGGACACGCAGACTGAGCTTCTCAGTGCGCGAATTCAGGGCGAGATTGGCGAGGAGCAGTATGCGCAGCGCTCCCAGGAGGCGGAGCAGGGCTACAGGCAGGAGGTTGCAGAGGCGCTTGAAAGGCTTGCGGGCAGGTTGGGGGAGGTTGCCCAGAATGTACCTGAGGGCAATGCAACCAGAAACATAACAATGCTTGCCCAGAACCTGAGTGCTGCAATCGAGAGCTTCAGAGGCGGGGAATAGCCCTGAGGTAGGCTGCCAGCTTCTCCAGAGCGCGCTTTCGATGCGACACCTTCGCCTTGAGCCATGCATCCTCAGCAAAGGTTTTGTCGTAGCCTTTGGGGATGAAGATAGGGTCGTAACCGAAGCCCTCGCTACCCCTCGCCTCGGAGGCTATCCTTCCGCACACCTCGCCGGTGAAGAGCCTCACCTCGCCCCGTATCTTGAGCCCGACAACACTCCTGAAGCAGGCTTCCCGATTTTTCTCATCCCCGAGCAGCCTAAGTATGCCGGTGTTGCCTATCGTCCTGAAGACATAGGCAGAGTATACACCCGGGAAGTCGTTTAGTGCAGAGATGAAAAGCCCTGCATCCTCTATGAAGAAGTTGTCGCCCTCTATCTCAGTGAGTGCCTCCTCCACCACCTCCTCCAGGGTCTCTGCCTGAACCTCGCGGTAGCTCTCCCGCCTCCACCTGAGCCTCGCCACGCCTCTGAGAATCTCCTGCGCCTCGCTGAACTTGTGCTCATTGGTGGTGAGAAAGGCGAGCTCAACGGGCAGAGACATACCTTCCTCTCCTCTCTATGCGCTTCATCCTGTCTATGACCTCCTCACCCTGAGGGTATTCGCTCCTGTAGCCAGAGAAGAAGGCATTGAGAATCTCCTCCTCTCGCTTAAAATGCGTGGAGCGCACAGATTTCCTGAAAACGAGAAGATCCGTACCCTTTGCCTCGAGGCTGTTGCTCACCTCCCCCAGGCCGAAGTCTATGAAGAAAACCCTGCCCCGCGACAGCAGCATGTTGGAGGTGGTCAGGTCGCCGTGGATGATGTTGGCGCGGTGCAGTCTCGCAGCCAGAGTGCCCACCTCATAAAAGAGTCTCCCAAGCTTCTCTTCGCTCAGCGCGTCCACAAGGTACTTGAGCTTCTCCCCTTCAATGTAGCTCATTGTGAGGCTCTTGCTCCTGTTGTCCACATCCAGCACCACGGGCGTGGGCACGCCTGCCCGCCTCGCCAGGGAGAGCAGCTTCGCCTCGCGCCTTGTTCGCGTGCTGCGCAGCACCTCATCTATCTCCTCAATGCGGTACTCCTTCTTTATCCTCTCTTTTACAATCCTGCCGTCCACGAGGTAGAGGTTTGCCTCCGCACCCTTGGCTATTATCTCCATAGCACATCCACCTCATCGGTGCGCCACCGCTGTATTACGTGCGTCTCCTCCAGGCTCTGGCGTGCTCCGCTTGCATAGCTCAGCAGCCCGAGCCAGGCTATCATGGCGCCGTTATCGCCCAGCACATCTCTCGGAGGGGCATGGAAAGCTGAGCCGTGCTCTGCGCACATTCTGCGCAGCATCTCCTGGAGGCGTTTATTTACCGCCACGCCACCGGCGATGAGCACCTCCTCTTTCTCTGTGTGGGCGAGGGCGCGCTCAGTCACTTCCACCAGCATGGCAAAGGCAGTCTCCTGCAGTGAGAAGCAAAGGTCCTCTACGCTGGCCTCCCTGGCCTTCTTTATCGCCGCCGTAAGCAGCCCCGAGTAGGACAGGTCCATGCCTTTGACCACGTAGGGCAGGGGGGCATAGCTCCCCTTACGCGCCAGCCTCTCCACCACCGGTCCGCCGGGTGCACCAAGCTTAAGCGCCCGCGCAAACTGGTCGATGCAGTTTCCCAGGGCTATGTCAAGGGTTTCGCCGAATATGCGGTAGCGTCCGCCAACATAGGCTGTTACCTGGGTGTTGCCACCAGAGGCATAGACGGTTAGTGGATCCTCCGCGCCTGTGGTGAGACGCCCTATCTCTATGTGGGCGACGCAGTGATTGACCCCCAGGATGGGAAGCCGATGCTTCAGCGCCAGGGTGCGCGCGGCAACGGCGGCAACGCGCAGACAGGGTCCAAGGCCGGGTCCTCGCGAAAAGGCGATGAGGTCAACCTCGCCCATGCTAACCTTTGCCCTCTCCAGCGCTCTCTCCAGCAGGGGTTTAATATTCTGCGCATGGTGCTGCGCAGCCTCCCGCGGATGGATGCCCTCACTCAGGGGCATGTGCTTTGCCACGTTTGCGAGAATCTCGCCCTCGCTGGTGACAATACCTGCACCCAGCTTCTCTGCCGTGCCCTCAATGCCCAGGCATATCACTCAGTTCAGCCTCCGATTTTATGCAAAATGTTAATAAGCGTTAACCTTGTAAAGTTAACTAGGGGACTTTTATGGAAAAAATTGAAGAAAAGATTGAGGGTTTCCAGCACGTTCGTGTTGTGGGAGTGTTTATGTCCCCGGTACCTGAGGGCGTTACACCGGTGGTCTTTCTTGAGAACGATAGCGAGGAGGTTCTCCCCATATACATCGGCGCTGCCGAGGCCTTCTCCATCCAGACGGCACTGGAAAAGGTGCCCTACCCGCGCCCGCTTACCCACGACCTGCTTGTAAACATCCTTGAGGGGCTGAACTCCAGGGTTGAGCGCGTGCTTATCGATGACCTCAGCGATGGCGTGTTCTTTGCCAGGCTTATTGTCAGGTCAAATGGCAATGAGTTTGAGTTCGACGCCCGTCCCAGCGACAGCATAGCTCTGGCTGTACGCACAGGTGCGCCGGTTTACGTCTCCGACAAGGTGATGGAAACAGCGTCGGTCTCAAAAGATGAGTACAAGATAAACTTCGAGGGTGAGGAGGAAGAGGGGTAGCTATCTTACCGAAAAGCTTGTTCAGCCTTTTCTGGCGCTAATTCTTTACTTATTTTCTTCAAACAATTTCATATTTTCTATATACCTAAAATCTCTCATATTATATGTATATAGTGGGATTTCATAATATAACGCAGTAGCTCCTATTAATGCATCAGGAATCGTTAAACCATGACCTTTGGAATATTTTTCTATAAGTTCTATGGCGATTTCTGATATGTTCTCTGTTATATTTAGAATTTCCAAAGAACTTACAGCTTTCTTTATTTTTCTCAATTCTATTTTATTCAAAGCTCCAAAATATAATTCCATAACAGTTATGGAACTTAAAGAGATATTTTCAAAGCCAATATAATTCAAAACTTCTTTAGTTTTAGAGTTCCCTTTCAAAAACTCTATCATGATATCTGTATCACACAAAATCATTCTACATTCTCCACGCTTTTTCTCTTAGATTCTTTTTGGATATCTCTCTATCCTTCCAAATGCCAAATATTTCTTCTAAATTTCCTTTTATTTTTCTTATATCCCTTTCCTTTTCTATATCTACAAAAGGCAATTCTTTTAAAAATTCTATCAAAACCTTTGCTTTAGTTTCGTCTTTGACATTTATAGAAATTCTCACTCTCAGACCTCCTTATTTTTCTACTTAAGTTTTTAACTTACTAGATATTTTATCTTTATCGTTGTGTAAAAATTTCAACTAATGTTTTGTGGATATGTGATGTTGCCGAAGACAAATTTGCGCGAAGCAGAGCAACCAAAATGCTACTCCAGGCAGGAGTCCAGCTCTTTCTTCAATTTCTCTATGTGCTCCGGCAGGGAGCTGAGAAAACTCTCCGCCTCGGCGGTGCTCACCGCTCCCTGGGGAGATGGTCTTATTATACCCTTCTGCTCCAGGACGCGCAGCGAGTAGCGCACCTTGTGCTGGGGTATACCGCTCAGCTCGGAGAGCTTTATAATGCCCACGGGCTCGTGCTGCTTCACCATGCGAAGCACACGGACGTGTCTGCGCAGAAGTTCAATCTCACTTCTGAGGTTTTCGAGCATCTTCCAACCCCTAAATTTTAATACCGGAAAGATATTATCCTTTGAGGGTATATAATCATAGCGGTGCTGTTCATGAGAGCGATAATTGAGGGTGTGCAGGAAGTTTACGGGAGTGTTGTTGCCCCGCCTTCGAAGAGCTACACCCACCGCGCCTTTGTCGTCTCTGGCTTGGCGGGGGGTAGCTCCAGGATAACCAATTATCTTGTGTCTGAGGATACCCTTGCAACTATCGCGGGGATGAGAAGTTTCGGGGTGGACATAGCTGAGGAGGGTGAGGGAGTGGCCCTCGTGAGGGGAAGCGGAGGGAGGCTGGCTACCCCCGCAGGGGAGGTTGACTGCAAGAATTCAGGCACCACGCTGCGACTGCTGACAGGCGTGGCCGCCCTGGATGGCGAGGTTATTCTTACAGGCGACGCCTCTCTGCAGCGGCGCCCTGTGCAGCCCCTGCTGGATGCCCTCGCAATGCTCGGCGTCTCCGGGGAGAGTATACCCGGCAATGGATGCCCGCCTGTGAAGATTGAAGGCGGCTCTCTGCGCGGAGGGGTTGCAAAGATTCGCGGCGACGTCAGCTCTCAGTTCATCTCCGCCCTGCTTCTGGTTGCACCCTACGCAGAGAGCGACGTGGAGATTGTGCTCACCTCGCCCCTCAAGTCAAAGCCCTACGTGGACATAACCATAGAGATTATACGCACCTTTGGCGCAGAGGTGGAGAACCGTGACTATGATAGCTTCTGCGTTACTGCCGGGCGGATTTACCGGGGAAGAAGCTACAGCATAGAGGGCGATTACTCCTCTGCCTCCTACTTCCTGGCGCTCGCAGCCCTTGCCGGAGGCGAGGTCAGGGTGGAGAATCTCAACCCCCGCTCAAAGCAGGGCGACAGGGCGATACTTGAGATTCTCCGCAGGATGGGCGCTAGCGTAAAAACAGGTAAGGACTGGGTCAGTGTGCGGGGAGAGGGGGAGCTCAAGGGTATTGAAGTTGACCTTGGCGACACTCCCGACCTCCTCCCGACGGTGGCTGCGCTTGCGGTTAAGGCGAGGGGAAAGACGGTGATAAAGAATGTGGAGCACGCCCGCTACAAGGAGAGCGACCGCATCGCCACCTGCTCTCAGGAGTTTGTGAAGTTCGGGGCGAAGATAAAAGAGCGCAGAGATGGGATGGAGATAGAAGGCGCATCTCCGCTGCGCGGCGCTAAGGTAAGCAGCCACGGCGACCACCGCCTGGCGATGGCGCTGAGCATAGCCGCGCTTTCCGCTATAGGAAAAAGTGTTGTGCAGGGTGTAGAGTGTGCCTCCATATCCTTCCCCGGGTTTTTTGATGAGCTTGCAAAGGTTGTGCCCCGGGGCAGCGTTGAGGTTAAAGCCTAGCGTAGTAATATTTTCCCTTGTTATCTCGCATGAAAAGGAAGGCTTTTACATCTCATTAACTAACGGAGGTATATGATGGAAGAATTGACCTGCATATCCTGCGGAGCTTACGTTAAAGTGGGCGAAGGTAGTGTTAAGTTTCCATGTCCTGAGTGCGATTCTCTGATTGTAAGGTGTGAACGCTGCCGCAAGCTGGGCCGCAGGTATCGCTGCGAGTGTGGCTTTGAGGGCCCATGAGGTGAAGATTATGGCTGAGGTTCTGGTTACTGCAAAGATAATGCCGAAGACAGTAGAGATTAATACTGACGAGCTTCTGGAGAAGGTGAAGGGCATAAAGGTGGCGAAATTTAATTCCGCTGAGAAGGAGCCAATCGCCTTTGGCCTGGTTGCTGTAATTGCGAAGTTCGTTGTCGCGGACGCAGAGGGCGCAACCGACAAAATTGAGAAGGAGCTGCGCTCCATTCCAGAGGTTGGCGAGGTAGAGATTACAGAGGTGCACCGCCTGTTATAGGGCGGTGGAGTAGCGCAGGTAGACCTCTTTAAGCTCCTTTGAAAGCTCACTCTTGGACAGGACGTGAAAGATTATTTTTGGATGTACGACTTTGCTGCCATCTTCCCCTTTTCTGGTTATGGTAAAGGGACTGTCCAGGAAGGTCAGGTGGAATTCCTTTGCTTCTTCGGTCTCGCTGGCGTCAATCATCTTAAACCCAAAATTCTCCTTTATAGGGACAAACGCCGGATAGGAGACCTTTTCTCTGCCCCTGCATGCCTGTATCTTGGGCCATACAAAGGTGTCAAAGAATTCCTTCTGCTCGGGGCTGAGTATAAGCTCCACCCTCTTTGTGGCTCTGCTCTCTATCGCAGGCTTGAGCATAAGGTCAAAAACCTCCTGGGAGCGCATAACTGTCATGGGGGTATTGAACCACACGAAGGTGCCTCTATTCCTCCTCGCCAGTGCTTCACCGTGCTTGAAGTGGTCTCCTGTTATCACCTTAACTTCCGGCTCTATGCCCGTGAGCCTCCTCTCCATACTGAGAAGTGCTGCATTTGCTTCATCGAATTTCATGTCGTGCCCGATGTCGTGCAGAGCGTGCAGTGCCAGGAGCAGGAGTATCAGTGAGATAATGTACCCCTCTGGAATAAGTTTGAGCACGTGGGCAACTATACCTATTAAGCTCGCCGCAACAACTGCGAGCAGGTCCCACTCTCCAGAGCTGAGAATTCTCAACTTCATACAAAGATTGGTTAAACTCGATGCTTAAATAGGTATCGCAGCCATGAGAATTGGCCTCTTCTTCTCCATTTGGTGCGAAGCTTTTGTAACAAGGTTTATCTACAATTATGTCTAAATTAGCTGTATGGAAACAATTGAGGAGCATAAGGTTTATTACAACTGGGGGGCGGAAGACGAGGAAAATCTCAGGAAATTGGGGGATTTTGGAAAAAAGTACAGTGCGGAGTTTGTTCAGGAGCTTCATTATTACCTTGCCACATTCAAGGACGTGGAGAAGTATATTCCAGATGAAAAGGCGCTGGAAAGACACGGGGAGAAGTTGAAATACTGGTTTGAGATTCTTTTTTCCGGGGAATACGACGCAAAATATATTAAATCCATCTACAGGATTGGGGAGGTGCATCTCAAGATAGGGCTTCCTCCTCACTACATGACGGCCACAATGAATTTTATAAGACGGTTTATCCTGGAAAAGCTCACACTCGAGCTTGGCAGTTCTGAAAACAGGGATAGAGTTATGAGTTCTGTTGAGAAGCTCCTGGATTTGAACCTGGATGTAATGATAAGTTCTTACAGAGAAGAGGAGCTGAAGCTGTACCTGGCGCTGGGAAAATATCAGAGAATTCTCATAGAGGGTATAAGGCGCATATCCTATGGGTTTGACATCTTCATAGTGGTTGCCCTTTTGATTTCAGGACTATTCCTGGTATCCTGGATAGTGTATGAGATGTTCATGATTATTAACGGGGAGATGGCGCTGGAGAAAGGCGTGCTTAGCCTTATGGGCACTGTGCTGATTCTCTACGCCGTATCCGAACTTCTGGATGGGGAAATAAAGCGCCTGAAGGGAGGCCTACTCAGCTTAAAGGTGTTTGTGAGTGTAGCTCTTGCGGCGGTGATACGCAAGGTTCTCATCCTTTCCCTCTCCCCTGAGAAGATTATTGAAATTCTGGCGATATCGGGCTTACTTCTAAGCCTGGCTGTGGTCTACTGGGCAATCTACAAGGTAGAGGCGAGGGTTTAGTTCATCCAATAAGCTTGACCAGAATCGCCTTCTGCACATGCAGGCGGTTTTCGGCCTGCTCCCACACTATTGAAGCCTCGCTGTCTATTACCTCATCGGTTATCTCACAGCCCCGCTTCGCCGGCAGGCAGTGCATCACCTTTGCACGGGGTGCATGTTTGAGCAGCTCAGAATTGACCTGATAATTGCGGAAGGCGCGCATGCGCTGCTCCGCCTCGCTCTCCTGTCCCATGCTAACCCATACATCGGTGTATATAAAATCGGCACCCTGCACAGCCTTTGCGGGGTCGCCGAGTATCTCAATTTTAGCTCCGCTCTCCTTTGCCAGAGAAATTGCCTGCTGAACTATGCCCTCGTGGGGCTCATAACCCCGCGGGGTGGCGCAGGCGAAGTTCACGCCGAGCAGAGCTGAGCCGAGTAATAGAGAGTGGCATACGTTGTTTCCGTCGCCAACGTAGGCGAGTTTAATCCCGCGAAGGGAGCCCTTAATCTCCTTCATAGTGAAAAAGTCGCTCGCCGCCTGGCAGGGGTGCTCCAGGTCGGTTAGTCCATTAATCACCGGCACGCTCGCATGTCCTGCAAGTTCAACCACATCGCCATGGCGGTAGGCACGTATCATTATCGCATCCACATAGCGGCTGAGGGTTCGCGCAGTATCTGCGATGGTTTCTCCTCTTCCGAGTTGCATGTCCTTGGGGCTCAGGTACAGCGCATGCCCGCCCAGCTGGGCCATTGCCACCTCAAAGCTTACCCTTGTTCTCGTGGAAGCCTTCTCAAATATCATCGCCAGGGTTCTGCCCCTGAGCAGCTCCTCAAACTCCCCCTGCCTTGCCTTCTCCTTCAGCTGGGCAGCGCTCTCAAACACCTCATGTATTGTATCCCTGAGGTCGAGAATGGAAAGAAGGTGCATCACTCACCCCTCAGTGCTCTAAGGCGGGCAAGCTTGGCTTCGATGAGCTCCCGCTTGCCTATGTCGCTCCTGTGGTATATGTGCTCCCCTTTAATATGCCCTATGGCGCGCTCCGCTATCGCCTCTGCTTCCTCGATGCTCTTCGCCACGCCAACCACGGCGACGCTCCTCGAGGTGGTGGTGTAGACCTCTCCATTCTCCTCATTGACCGCCGCATAGTAGAGCGTCGCACCCTCTCGCTTTATTGCCTCTTCGTCTATGCTTATCCTGGCGGGGGGTGCGGGGTCAATGCCGTAGCCTTTGGGCACGACGTACTTGCACACCGACGCAAGCTCAGCGAAGCTCACATGCTTCGC
>NZ_JBPMGE010000012.1:0-11900 GCF_054014795.1 Candidatus Pyrohabitans sp.
CGATGACCTCAGCCCTGCCCCTGTACCAGCCCACTGCGGGGCAGCCTATTCTCAAACAGGGGCGACAGTCTCTGCAGAGGTAACCCTCGCAGCGCTCTGAGACAACCCTGGGTGGGGTCCTCCACAGCCCCATCTTCCTGCCCATGAGGGCGCAGGGCTCTTCTGCGACTACCACGCGCACGCCTCGCCTCGATAGCGCCTCTTCCAGCGTGCGCAGCGTCGCCTCAAAATCATTGGGCTTTACCCTTACCACGTACTCTGCACCCAGAGCTTTTACCAGGGCGAGGAAATCAACCGCCCTGGTTTCACTACCCGTAGCTGTGACTCCAACGCCCGGATGGGGCTGGTGCCCCGTCATGGCAGTGGTGCGGTTGTCCAGGATTATCACCAGGATATCGGCTTTGTTATAGGCGGCGTTGAGCAGCGCCGGCAAGCCTGCATGGAGAAAGGTGGAGTCGCCTATTATCGCCACCACATCCTCGCCCACGCCGGCATGGTAAAAACCCTGCGCCTGACTGATGCCTGCGCCCATGCACAGGCAGGTGTCCATAGCCTTTAGCGGCTTAAGTGCGCCCAGGGTATAGCAGCCTATATCGCCGGTATATATCTTGCGCTTTGTAACCTTCTTAAGGGCATAGAAGAGTGCCCTATGGCTGCAGCCGGGACAGAGCACCGGCGGGCGGGGAGGCAGCTCAAGCTCTGCTCTGCGCTCAGGCGGGGGATCATAGCTTACGTCCAGAAAGCGCGCAATTGCCTCCTCCACAATCTCCGGTGTAAACTCACCTTCGCGTGGCAGCAAGTCCTTGCCCCTCACCTTAACACCGCTTTCCATCGCCCTGAGCTGCTCCTCAAGGAAGGGTTCAAGCTCCTCAACCACGAGCACCTCGCTGAGGCTGCTCAGGAACCTCTTCACCAGCTCCTCTGGCAGGGGGTGGGTGAATCCCAGCTCAAGAAGGGATACCTCCACGCCCAGGGTTTCGATGGCCTCGAGCACATAGTTGCGCGCAACACCAGAGACTATTATCCCCTTCTCCCCGGCTATGCTCATGCGGTTCAGCTCACTCTCACTGGCATAGCGCTTCAGCAGGGTGAGCTTTTTGTTTAGCACAGGGTGAAGCGCCCGCGAGTGCGCGGGTACGCAAACATAGCGCCCTGGATTTTTCACAAAGCGGGGCTCCTGCCCTTTATAATCAGGAAGCTCTCCCAGCGCAACATCGCCCTTCGCGTGGCTTACCCGCGTTGTCGTGCGCAGCATCACAGGCGTCTGGAATTTTTCGGATATCTCGAACCCCAGCCTGGTGTAATCCTTCGCAGACTGCGCATCGTAGGGCTCAAGGCAGGGTATCTTTGCAAACCTCGCCAGGAGACGGTTGTCCTGCTCATTCTGCGAAGAATGCATTCCGGGGTCGTCGGCACTCACCAGCACCAGAGCAGCATTGGTGCCCGTATAGGCGAGCGTGGCGAGGGCATCCAGAGCGACATTCACACCCACATGCTTCATCACCGCCATAGCGCGCACCCCGGCGTAGCTTGCGCCAATCGCTACCTCGAGGGCAACCTTCTCATTGGTGCTCCACTCTGCGTGTATCCCCAGCCCCGGAGCGACGCTGGCGATGGCATCAAGGATCTCACTCGACGGCGTACCAGGATAGGCCGCGACCACCCTCACCCCGCCCTCCAGCGCGCCCCTCGCTATGGCAAGGTTGCCCAGGAGGAACTCACGCCTGCCCGGCTCATTCACAGCTATATTCAGCTTCGCCATCGCTCAGCCTCGCAAAGTAAAGTTACCATGGAGACCAACAACAGAAAGGAAGTTTAAAATAATAGGAGGGCAAAGAAAAAAGTATGGTAACTGTAGGCGAGGCGATGACCCGGCATGTGAAGACGATCTCGCCAGAGGCAACGCTTGCAGAGGCCGCACGCCTTATGCGAAAGTTCAAAATAGGCTCCCTGGTGGTAATGGAAGGAGGCAGGGCGATAGGCATAATCACAGAGCGCGACCTGGCATATAAAATCGTCGCAGAGGAGCGGTCCCTCCATCACAAGGTGCAGGAGGTGATGAGCAGGGATTTGAAGTTCATCTCCCGCGATGCAAGCTTAAAGGAGGCGGCGAAGAAGATGGCGGCTCATGCGATAAAGCGTCTTCTGGTGGGAAGTGAGGAGGATCTGGAGGGGATTATAACCACCACCGACCTTGTGAGGGCTGAGAGGATAGGCGAAGACCCGCGCAGCTACAGCTTCACCTAGCTCTTCCTCCTGAAGAGCCACCACATCACTATCAGGAAGAAGGCGAAGGTGACCAGGGTTGCAATGAGGAATACCAGAAAGTTTGTCGTAAGGAACATGATAGAAATTACCACTGGAAGCATAAAACTTTTACGTTTTGTTTTGCTGCTTGCACTTGTGCTTACGTCTGCGTGTACAACAGAAGATGGGACACTCTACGAGTTGCAACATGGCGAGCACGTGGCCAAGGTATACGGCGACATGGAGGAAATCGGACGTATTAATGAAAAGTACGCGGCGGGTGAAGTGGGCTACGTGGAATACGCTACAGAGATTACTGAGGCTCTGCTTGCAATGGAAGACCACCTCCTGGAATTCAGGCGATTCCTGAAGGAGAACCACAATGAGCTCACAAAGGCCGGGATAAATGTAACAGAAAGTGAAGAGTGGGTCGAGACGCAGCTCCGCCTTACCGGGGAGATAGCCGCTGGTGTGGCAGGGAAGCTTGAGAGCAGGGGCTACCGGGGTAAGATGCTGTCAGAACTGAGGCGGCTGGGAGAGTATGCAGAATAAGCTGAGCGTCGGGGCGGGAATGGCTTAAAATTTACCAGTAAACTAATTCTGCATAACTAATATCCTTTCCCCCTGTGGAAGAACCTGAGGAGGTACAGTCTATCTCCCTCCACCTTATAGATAAGCCGGTAGGGCGTGATTCTCACCGACCGCTCCCCCTTCAAACCGTATCTTAAAGGCTTACCCACACTCGGATCTGCGATTATCCTCTCTATCTGCTTGATAGTCTTCTCTTTTGTCTTCTTGTCTTTAATTTTTTTAAAAGAAGTTTCAAATCTCCTGGTCCAGATGACCTCTTTTATCACCACTTCTTTATCTCCCTGAGAAAGTCCTCCACCTTGGCACGGCGATATTCGCCTCTTTCAATTTCATCCCAGGCTTTGCTTATCTCCTCAAGGACTCTGAAGTCCTCATCCTCTATGGGACCTCTTATGGGCTTCATTATTATCATCCCTCTGCTCATGTCCACAGCCAGAGGCATGCCGGGCTCAAGTTTCAGAGCATCCCTTATAACCTTGGGTATTACCACCTGCCCTTTACTACTAAGCCTTGCAATCTCAGGAATTTTAATTTTTCTCTCGGTCATCATGAGGTAAGTAATTCTTACCATTGAAAAAATTATTGTGTCAAAAGTCAGCAATTACTGGGACGTCGGGGCGGGGATTTGAACCCCGGAGAGCTTACGCTCATCAGCTTAGCAGGCTGACGCCATACCAGGCTTGGCTACCCCGACTCATGCATATCCAAAAACATATCGAGTTTAACTATTATTATCCTGCTATGGAGAAGAAGCGGCGCTAATCCGCGGGCATTGGAGCAGCGGCCGACAGTGCCCGATTGATCTTCTCCACCATTTTTTGAATATTGAAGGGCTTCTGAATGTAATCCACCGCCCCTGCCTCTTCAACTGCCTCATACAGCCCCTCTGCAGGACTCATGATTGTAAAGAGGATTATAGGAATATTTCTGAACCTCTCATCCATTTTTATCAACCTTGAGACCCTCACCCCATCATTGCCGGGCATGAAGTAGTCCATAAGGATAAGGTCAGGAGAAAAGGAGTTCAGTTTTTCAATACATTCGTCCCCGTTAAGAGCAACCTCCACCCCATGCCCCTCACGGCCAAGTATAATCGACACCAGGTAGGCTATCTCCTCGTCGTCGTCAACCACTAAAATCCTCGCCATATAACTTTTTTTATAATTTTCATTCAATATAAACCTTTTTTTGAATTAAAATTAAATTGCGTTGGAATAGTTTTAGATGTGGCATAATATGCAGATATAACAAAAAGCGGGCGCGCACCGGGGTGGGAACCTCTTCCCCGCGCCAGTTGACCGCGGCACAGGCTCAGAGCCGCACCCCCGTAAGCACCGCATGTCCCGCCTACCGCTGCTCTCTTCCGAGCCTGACGGGGTTCAGCGGGCAGACCCCCTTTGCGCATCCCCTCCGAGACACGCTGGGGGACCACCGGTCCTACGGGACGACGCTTCATCACCGTGCCGCGGGCTGAAACGCGGGGTCAAGCGCTCCGCCCCCGGAGCTTCGGCCCCTGCATATCGACGGTTTCAGGCTACAGGGGACGCCGAACCCCCCGGCCTAGCCCGCAGAGTATTTTAAAAAGCTTAACGAGTCAAAAGATAGGAACCATAGGGGCGCCGCACCCACTTCGTCACCCGGAACATAGCTCCGGGCAACCCCTATTACCCCTTCCTCACCTGATGAGGGGCGCCGCACCCCTTCGTCACTCAAGGCTCGCCTCTATGGTTATGAACACAGGCCCGCCCACCTCGATGCGCTTCTCCCTAGCTGTGATGTAGCGCCTGGCGACCTCGTCCAGGGTCAGGTTTATATCGCCCAGGCTCTTTGCCATCCCCACGCGCACCCTGGCAGAGGACTTCCCTGCTTTAGCCGCCTCTTCTATCCTGGCTGCCGCAAGGAGAGCAATCGCCTCAAGGTAGGTTATCCTCTCCACACCTTTTTCCTCTCCAGGGGGTACGCCGAGTATGTTTCCCTCGACTACGACCACTTTGTTCAGCGCCGCCGGGCCGAGAAGCTTTGCATTTGGCTCTCGTTCCACCAGCTTCACCCTAGCTCGCCTGCCAAGAATCTTGCCCTCGTAGGCAACAAATTCGCAGGGCGATGGCGAGGTTGCCTTCTTCCGCGCTGTCGCAGCGACCGCCTCCGCAAGCCTCCTTCCCTCCTCGCTTTCTGGCGTGCGCTTCAGGTAGAGCATCTCCGCAAGTTCAGCATCACTCAGCCGCCACTCCGCGTAGAACTGGGGATACACCAGCTCCCGCACATCTTCGCTGCCAGAGAGCACCATAGCGAGACGCTCCACGCCCATGCCGAGGTTCATCACAGGAACCTCTATCTTGTACCGCGAGAGCGCCACCGGCGAGTAGATGCCGAAGGTGGCCACCTCAACCCAGCCAACCTTCGGGTGAAAGGCATACACCTCGGTCTGCGTGCCAGGTGTGTAGTACTTGGAGCGCTTCTCATCCGGGCGGAACTCAAACTGCGTAAAGCCGAAGCGCAAGAGCAGAGCCCTGGCAACAGCCTTGCCGTCGTCGACGCTAACCCTCTCGCCCATAACAATGCAGCTTGCAGAAAAGTGGCTCCTCAGGTGTGTGCTGTCCTCCTGCTGCTCCCTGCGGAAGCACCTATCTATGGAGAAAAGCTTCAATGGCAGCCTTCGCCTGCCGTAGAGCGCCGCAAGGGTTAAGAACCACCCGCTGGTCATGTGGCTGCGCAGTGTGAGCGTCGTCGCCTCTGGTTTGAGCTCCCTGAACTCAGGGAAAACCTCCTCCAGCACCTTCGTGGCGAGGGCGTCATCTATATCAAGCGCCTCTGCAAGGCGGTATATAAGGTCATCCCCGCCGAACTCGCCCTTCTTGTAGCCGTGGAGCAGGCTCTGGAGCATTTCTCTATCCTTCACCTCCACGCCAAGTGAGCGGAGCATCGCCAGCTTCTCATCGCTCAAGCCAACGTCAGGACGTGGCAAGCCTGCGAGGTAAAAGCAGCGGTCGAGCACAGCAAGTGCCTCAGGTCCAAACTGGCGCTTTACCTCCTTGTCCTCGATGAATATGGGGTTGACCACCTCCTCAAACCCCAGGCCGAGGTAGGCTTCGCGAAGCTTTTGAATGGTATCGAAGAGGAGGTGGGGTTTGCCCTGCGAAACGCCCTCGTAGCTGGCACCCAGCCCCTGCGAGGGTATGAGCTCTGCGGTCTCCTCCCACGCCCTTTCAAAATTCTTCTTCGCGAGCTTTGCAATCTTCTTGCTGTTCCAGAGGCGCATGAGGGATACTCTCGGCTAAGCGATATAAAGGTTTCTGGACTCATAGATGGCGGAGAGCCTCAACCGGATTCAAAGAGGACGCCTTCAGCGCCGGATAAAGCCCAAAAACAATGCTCATAATGACAGAAAAAACAATCGAAAAAATAACTAACCATGGTGGTGTAGATATGAGCTGCGGGATTTCCGAAGAGACCTGAAAGGCCCTCATCAGAGCAACACTTACAATAAGGTTCCCCACCTTAGCAACCGCCACACCCGCGATGGTGCCAGCTGCGCCACCGATAAAACCCAGAACTCCTGCCTCCACAAGGAATATCTCCAGTACGTGTTTCCTCTTTGCCCCAATCGACTTCAGCACTCCTATCTCCCTCGTTCTCTCAAGCACGCTCATGAGCATTGTGTTCATTATGCCAAAGCCTGCTACAATTAAAGCTATTGAACCTATGGCAAAGAACAGCGCCTGCACAGTCTTGAAGAAGCTACCTATGGATCTGACTATCTTCTTCAAACTTATAACATTCCCTCCGGTAATTTCTTCAATCTCCTTGGAGATTCTCTCAGATTCGGCAGGATTTTCTATCTTCACTACTATCTTAGACACTCCTTCCTTGGAGTTCATAATCCTTCGTAGCGTTTCCCTGGGCACAACTACCGCGTTGTCTCCACCAGAGAATACATCACCTGCAAGGGCACCCTCTTTCAGAATACCAACCACCTTAACTCTGTACTCCTTTTCATCTTCCATAGATTTAATAACAACCTGCCTTCTTAAGCCAATCTGAATAATATTTTCTTTTTTTACATTCCTATTTGCATAGTTTGCGCTCTTCTCCTCCACTCCCGAAATGTTCTGTCTCCTGAAACCGAGCACCACCGAATACCTATCGCTGCTTTTGAGAAATCTCCCCTCCCTGACATCAACGCCGAGCTTTTTCTCCCTCGCGGGATCAACACCAATCACAGCGCTGGGTTCTACCCTGCCCCTGTATTTTATGAAAAAGAAGCCCTGAAGCCTCGGTGCTGCACCGGTTACGCCATTAATCCTCTCGATTTCCCTGACATGCTCGAGAGTGAGTTTTTTCTGCTCTCCTGTAGCTTTGTCAAAGCCCGGCGTAATCACAAGCTCGTTGCCCACATCGCCGAAGGAGCCAATTACGAAATTTTTGATTCCCTCACCGATGGACACGAAAAGCAGTATTGAAGCTATCCCCATGGCTATTCCCAGAATTGTTAAAATACTCCTGACCTTCCGTCTTTTTATGTTTCTCACTGCTATTGTACACATTTCAGCAAACATGCTCTAAATCCCCAGGAGCCACCGGAGGAATCTGGAAATTAAACCAGGGTTATTGAGTTCACCTTCAGGCTTGGATTGGGGGTTATTCCCAACTGAGAGCAGAATTACTTTTTTAACGATTCCCCTTTTGTTGCTCTCGTCTGTATACCGGATGTTTACTGGAATTTTAGCCACGCTTGAGCCTTCTTTAAATCTTAATCTGAACCTTACTGTTGAGAAGTCATCTGAGCTGAGGGTTCCCACATATGTACTTTTCGGGTTGACGACATACCCATCGCCTTCTGGTATTTCGACTTCGACAAAGCCAGCATCCACTCTTGCGATGTTTATAACATCGAATTCCAGCTCAACATCTCTGCAGCAGGGCACCTGAGGTGTGCCATCGGTGTACCCTGAAGAAGGGTTTAAGGATATACTGGTTATCTCAAAATTTGCAGGAGTGGCTACATTTATCCCCAGGGTATAATTTTCCTTCACCCGGTGTCCACCTGCCTGCCTGTATTCAAGCACCACTGGCATGGCATAGCTACCGGGCTGGGCATCTCCTGCAACCCTGATCTGGAATTTTAGCCTGGTCTCTCTCCCGGGAGCTAAGGAGGATATGTAGCGGTAGTATCCCAGCCCCTCAGGCAGAAATGGCATTGAAAGCGTTAGCCTGGCTTCAATGTCGCTCAGCTTCCTGCTTCCTGAGTTTTTGATATTCACCTCGGCGTTGAGCACGTCTCCTGGCAGGGGAGTGAGAGGGGCGGTGGTGAAGTTCTCAATCACAAGCTTTGAAATGCCGGAGACGGTGACGTAGATGGGAAAGATGTCCCTTTTTATTGGATCATCCACGTACACCGCCTTGAGCTCAGCCCGGTATATACCCGGCGAAGCTCTCTCATCAATGTTCAGATTGAATCTTAGAGTGGCAGTGGCATTGGCTTTTATCCCTGCGAGCACAGTCTCATAGCTTGTCTTCCTCACTCTAGCACCGTTTTCAAGGTACTCGAAGTAGAGGGGTTTTGAGAATTTGAGGGTGAACTTTATTGTACCCATGTCGTAGGAACTGGGGTTGTTTATTTTTATTATGAGAGGGATGTTCTCATCGCCGGGGTAGGCTTCTATCCCCCTGTTATCCCCCCACTGAACGCCCACCACCTCGATGCCCACCCTTTCCGAGTGGATGGAAGGAATGGCCAGGAGCATCACTGCCAATACTACGAGATAATATAACCTCATGCCACCTCCCCCGCTATCCTTCCATCCTTTATTTTTATAATCCTGTCTCCAAATTTGGCCATCTCCATATCGTGGGTGACCATAACCAGAGTAGCTCCGTGACTCTCTCTGAGCTTTAAGAGTGTCCCCATAACCTTAACTCCTGTCTTCGAGTCAAGCTCGCCTGTGGGTTCATCGGCGAATATTATCTCCGGGTTGTTCGCCAGCGCCCTTGCTATGGCAACACGCTGCTGTTGTCCACCGGAGAGCTGCAGTGGCGTATGCCCGAGCCTGTCGCCGAGACCAACGGAACGAAGGAGTTTCTCTGCCCTTTTACGCCTTTCCCCTGCGCTTATCCCCGCAAATACCATAGGAAGCTCCACATTTTCTAGGGCAGTGAGTTCTGGCAGGAGGTTGTGAAGCTGAAATATAAATCCTATCTTGGAAGACCTGAGCTCTGCCAGCTCGTCCTCTTCCAGCGCAGTTATCTCATTACCATTGATGTAAACCCTACCACCCGTGGGTTTGTCAAGCCCGCCCAGGATGTGTAGCAGGGTGGATTTTCCGCTCCCACTCGCCCCTACTATAGAGACGAATTCCCCTTTTTCCACCTCTATGTCTATGCCCCTGAGGGCATGCACCAGGGTTTCGCCCATATGGTAAACCTTACTTAGCTTTTCTGCCATTATCATGCCCGTAATTAATGCTGAAACGATATATAAAACATTGTTTCGTATTTTGAAACAATATATAAAGCCGTTTACAGAAAATTTTATCTATTGTTTCATAAATAAGAACAGAAAGCGAGATGAGAGGTTGAGGAGTTATGGATGTGCAGGAAGTATCTAAAGCTGGATGTGAATCCTTCACTGACGAGGAGGAGGTTGCACAAAATGCTTTCCCACTTTGAACCTGCTGTATTAAAGCTTGAAAGCGATTCCCTGAGCTCGAACAACAAAACGATAAGGTACGCCCTGGAGCTGAAGAAAAGAGGCTTTTCAATCAGGGAGGTAAGGCTCTTCACACGTTACAAGCGCTCCCGCAGTAAGAGCAGGGAGCATCACCTCATCGCTGTCACGCTCACCAATGACGCTAAGCGAGGTGGATTGAAAGGAAGCGAGCCGGGAGGCAATGAAGCGGAGGAGAGGAGGTGAGAGTGGATGGATAGGAAGATGAAACTTGCCTATGCCGGACTCATGGTGCTGCTGATGGTCGGTGCAAGCGTGGGTACAGTGGTGGCGGAGAGCAGTAACTTCTACTTGGGTCTTTCATATTATGCTAGTAAGAACGGAGCTAGTCCAGAAGCTACAGCTCTTATCGGCCTTGTCGGTGTTTACCAGTCAGCAATATGGTCCTATGCACTCGCCACAGCAGGATTTTCTGCAGGTACTACTGTGTTAGCAGCAACAGGAATATCTCTGTAAAATTATATTTTTCCATTTTTTATTTTTATATTATTGAGTCGAGTGGGTGTTTAAATATGAAGAAGGAATATCTGGCCTCTAAAGAGCTTCGTGAAATTGCAATAGAATTTACATTATTATCGTTGGGCTTAGCAGGTGTAATAATATTCTATCCTTCTATAACAATTAAGGAAATGCTGTACATTACTGTAATTTTGGGTGCTGTATATGGATGTTTGTTGTCTTTCCAGCTTATCAGAATAAGTAAAATCAAAAATATTGGTGTTAAAGAATTAATAATTAATATAAATTTGCTTGCCATTCCCTATTTAATTATTACTTATCTGGTTATACATTTTCAAGATTTCACAATAGCTATTCTATTTATATCTTCTGCTTTATTATCAGCAGGCGCATATTTATTGTTTATACGGTGGAAAGCATGTTTCAGTTAGGTAAAAATAACATAATAAACTCAATAGTAATATGGTATTTAGCTTTTATATTTGGAATGTTAATTTCTTATTTTACTAATGTCTCTGTAGATTATTTAAAATTTATAAAGAAAAATTATAACATAGAGCCTATATTTAGTAATATTTTAATTCATAATTTCGAAATAACTGCAATATTGGTATTGGGCTCTTTAACACTTTCTGTTTTAACAATTTTTGGCATATTTTTAAATGGATTCGCTACAGGTTCGATTATTATTACTTATTCGGCTGTTGTTCCATTATATATTCTGTGTTTTTTAATTCTCCCACACGGAATTTTTGAATTTCCTTCAATTTGGCTTGCCGGAGCTGCTGGCTTGAAAGGTTCCCAGGTGTTTCTCCGCTACCTTCGCGGTGGAGAATTTGTCACAAGAGAGGACATAAAGGAATACCTCACTCTCTCAGCCCTTTCTGTGGTTCTCATAGTCATAGCCGCCTGGGTGGAGGCGAATATAACACTAAAAATCGCCGAGAGGCTTCTGTCATGATTGGAATAATTGTAAAGCCAAAAAGCTTCATATCCGAGAATCTAAATCACAGATACAGCCTGAAGAAGCCCCTTGCCCTTGTTTCCTTTATATCCATCCTGGGAGGAATCTCCGGTTTTCTAATAATGCGGAAGCTCATGGATAGCCTGCCTGGAGAAATTCACTCTATCTTCATGGTGGGCTCTGGGATAGGCCTGCTATTTGGCATCCTTGGGGGCATAGCGATGTGGGCGATAATGACAGCCTTCTTTCACATTCCAGCGGTGCTGATGGGCGGTGGCGGCGACTACCGCAAGCTTTTAGAGTTGGTCGGCTACGCTCAGGTACCGCTTGTCTTCTCCTCATTAGTTGCCCTGTTGGTAATTGCCGAGTTTTCTCCTGACCTAACACCCGAGCTTATGCGGAATAGAGCGGCAGTGGAGCAGGCTTTTCTCAGCGTTCCAGCTTTTAAAGCTTCAAGAGGATTTGGCAGACTCATGCTCTTCTGGAGCCTGTGCCTATCGGTAATTGCCGTAAGGGAAGTTTACGGAATCTCAACAAAGAAAGCGGCGATATCTGTATTTATACCCGTGCTGCTGTATGCAGCAATTTCGGAAGGGATCAAGAGGTGGATTGGAATTTAAAAGCAAAAGCAGGGAGGTGAGGTAAGACATGCTGGCAACAACCACAGAAACAATCCCGGGAAAAGAAGTAGAAGAAATTCTCGGAATAGTAAAGGGGAACACGGTCAGAGCCAAGTGGTTCGGCAAGGACATCCTCGCGGGACTGAGAAACGTCATTGGCGGCGAACTCAAGGAGTACAGCGAAATGCTTACTGAGGCAAGGGAACAGGCATTGCAAAGGATGATAGAAGAGGCAGAAGCTCTGGGAGCAGATGCTGTAACAAATGTGCGTTTTGCAACCTCGCCAGTGGTGCAG
>NZ_JBPMGE010000013.1:0-31348 GCF_054014795.1 Candidatus Pyrohabitans sp.
GTACACCTCCGCCGCCGCTGCGCAGGTGCTGGAGAGCACCTCCGTGGCCTTTGCTGCCCTATTTGCCTGCCTGCTGCGCGAGGAGAGGCTGAGTCAGCGCAGGCTTACAGCTATCCTGGCGAGCATAGCAGGCTCAGCGCTTATATTCTACTCCCACGCCTCCGGTATCAACCTGCTCGGCGATGCTTTAGCAATTCTTGCGGCGCTCACTTGGGCGCTCTTTACTGTGCTCGCCTCGCGTTTGCTTGCTTCGCTTCGAGGGGAGGAGGTGCTCCTGCTCACCTTCATCATAGCGGCGCTCGTCCTGCTGCCCTTTGCCGCAGCTTCACCCATGCCGAGTCTGCAGGGTGGGCTTATCGCTATCGCTATGGGCGCAGCACACACCTTCCTGGCCTACCTCCTCTACTTTCGCGGCATAGCCAGAGCAAAGGCTATTGCGGCTACCCTTGCCTTTGCCCTCTCACCTGTGGTTGCCATTGCGCTCTCGGCGCTGTTTCTGCAGGAGGCGCTCACTTCGGCGTTTTATGCCGGGGCGTCGCTTATCCTCGCGGGTATAGCTGTGAGCAGGGCGAGGTAGGTGAATTTTTACAATGTTAGCCTGCTCTGCGGGGGCATGGAGATAATCACCACCTTCCCGCGGGGGCTGCGCTACGCATGCACGCCTGAAAGCTGCTTCACCTGCTGCTCACTGTTTGAGGACATCCCGGTGACAATAGAGGAGATAAAGCGGGTGAAGGCGCTGGGCTATGAGGACTTCTATGAGGCGCGGAGCGGACGCTACTTCATAAGGAAACCCTGCACCTTCCTTGAAGGCAGGCTTTGCTCCCTGCACCGCCAGCACGGCAAGGCCGGGAAGTTTATGACCTGCCGCAAGTATCCCTTTTCGGCGAGTGTGCTGGACAACGGGAGCGTAATCGTCGATGTGAAGTGGACCTGCCCGGGGGTGGGGTTCCAGGGCGGCGAGGAGATTACAGAGGCGATGCTCAGGGAGGAGTTTCTTGAGGACCTCCTCGAGGGTGAAGCAGAGGAGGTCAGGCGAGGGGAGGTGGTTTATCTGCACAGCCCAAGCGGGCAGCGGTGCGAGTGGCGTGCTCTTGTGAAGCTCTACTCGGGCATTGTGGAAACCCTGGCTGATGAGGGATTCTACGACCTCCTTCTTCTCCTCACCTCTGCGGTGCGCCACCTGGGGGGTGCACTTGGCGGGAAGAGTTTTGTATATGAGGGCGAGGCGGAGGCTGCGCTGGAGAGCTTTGCAGATAGCTATCGCCAGCGTAGAGGGGCGCTGCTCGCCGAGGTCAAGACTCAGGCGCAGGTGGCGGTGGATATCCTCGCGATATACGACTACTTCGACGAGCTCTTCACCTATGACATCAACCCGGGCTTTGCGGCGAAGAAGCTGGGCATAGCCGGGGAGCTGGAGTTCGAGGAGGACCTTGCAAGGCTCTTCTCTAAGCCTATGAGCAAGGAGGCTGAGAAGCTTCTGGCTGTGCACACCAGGCAGAGCTTCCTGGAGACCTTAGCAAGGCCCTGGGATTTGCCCTCAGCCTACTTCTGGACGCTGGGCGTGGCCTGCATAGCCGACTACCTCTCCCGCCTGCTTGCAGGCGAGACTGTGACCCGCGAGGACGCAAGGAATGCGCTGAGCATACTGGATTGCCTCAACAAGCACTTCAGCTCCTTCCGCAGCTACTACTTCCCTCGCTACCCGGAGCTGGGAATGCAGTACCTGCAGTTTTTACTGGGCGGGATGGTTGAGCAGTAGTTTTCACGGTACCTGGAGGGGATGGGAACCCGGTGGAGGTTCCCATATCTGTGTGAATCCACGGTACCTGGAGGGGATGGGAACCCGGTGGAGGTTCCCATCTGGCGAAAGAATTAAAAGCCGTAGCGCAAAACTCTCCCCATGCCAGTCGCATGCTTCGACCTGGAGGGGCCACTGTCGCCCCAGGACAACGCCTACGAGGTAATGGGCCTCATACCCAGAGGTAAGGAGATATTTAAGGTCATAAGCAGATACGACGACCTGCTCACGCTTGAGGAAAGGCAGGGTTATGAGCCGGGAGATACTCTGAAGCTCATCGTCCCCTTCTTAATCTATCATGGCATCACCGAGGCCGAGATAGAGCGTATTTCAAAGCGCGCAAAGATTGTGAACGGGGCGAAGGAGGCAATAGCGCAGCTTCGCGAGGGCGGATGGAAGGTGCACATAATCTCCACGAGCTACCAGCAGCATGCATACAACATCGCCTCGCAGCTGGGCGTACCCAGGGAGGACGTCGCCTGCACAAAGCTCGAGCTGAGCAAGTATCGCGGCGCAGAGGGAGCGGAGCTGGTTGCAGAGGTGGAGAGGGTTATACTGGAGGAGCTATACCCGCGCATGCACGATGAGGAGATAGTCGCAACTCTGGACGACTTCTTCTTCCGTAAGCTTCAGCGCACACAGCTTGGCAGGGTTTTCAACGAGGTGCGCGTGGTAGGAGGCAGGCGTAAGGTCGAGGCAATGCTCGCCTTCCTGCGCAGGCAGGGCGAGAACCTCAGCGAATGCGCAGCCATAGGCGATAGTATCACCGACTTTAAGATGCTCCGCGAGGTGAGTAGCGGGGGAGGCATTGGCATAGCCTTCAATGGCAATGAGTACTCTCTACCCTACTGCGACATTGCCATTGCTGCCAGCGATTTGAGGGCACTGCTGCCGGTGCTCGATGCCTTTGCAGAGGGCGGCAGAAAGGGGGCACTTGAGGCGGTGCGAGAACTCGAAACTGACGGAGAGGATGATAAACCGGCCTATGCGCTGTTTCCTGCTGCCAGCAGGGAGAAGCTTGAGCGCACCCTGGAGGTGCACAGGCGTTTCAGGGCGCTGGTGAGGGGTGATGCAGCAAAACTGGGGTGAACCTACTCCTCTGGGACCCTCACCACGCTAATTCCCGGCAGCAGACCAAGGGCGAGGGCAAACTCCCTGAACTTGTACACAAGCCGCCGTGTAATTTTCCTGAACAAGCTACTCCCCTCCGGTAGCTGCACAGATTATCATGTATATATTATAATAAAATTTCACATATTTAAAATTTACGTGAATAACAATCAACACTAGTTGAGATCCAGAGCGGTATAGAAAGGCCCCCCTCCCCCTAGGAGAGAGCTTGATGGAGCCAAGTAAAAACTTTTTCCGAACATGTCCGGTATTTAAAAAGCAGATGACTTCATCATCTTACTCTCAATGATCTGCAGTGTCTCAGACAGATAGGATTTGGAGAGATTTAACTTATCCGCCAGCTCGGTAAGGGTGATTCGACGTGGATAGCTGTAGTATCCGTACTGTATGGCCTTTTTGAGAATATACTTCTGCCTCTTTGTCAGCCCGTCGGAGTAGGCTTCGCTGGAGCAGTCTCTGTGTATTCTGAAGGGATAGCCCACCTTTTTTAGGGAGTCAAGTAGAAAGTTCAGCGTCCTGGAGTTGCTGAAAATCTTCGCCGTAACTGTGCCCCGTCTTATTGTTATAGGGGTAAGCATGAGAATTTCAGCACTTGCAAAGGTATGTAGCGGGAGAATGCGCGTGGCGTGGACCTCGAAAACCAGTGTGCTACCACTCTTTGAGTATATGGAAACCTCCCTTGTTGAGCTGCTGTTCTGTACCTCACGGAGAAACTCCTGCGCATCCTCGCCTTCTACCCTTACCAGGGCTATATAGCGTCTGTAGCCGACCCAGGCAAAGCTTATTATTGTTGCAGTGACATCATGATTTCGTGTTAAATCGCTCCAGCACCCCTTTGGAGTTGGAAACTGGAATGTATAGAGGGGCATGATGGATATTCTATTTTTTGTGTATTTATATCTGTTGAAATAGCATCTAGAGGGTGCATGTAAAGTTATTTCCACTAACACACCGATATGGGAAAAGTTTTTATAGTAGAATGTAAAAAGAATAAGAAGTCTATCAATTGTGGAAGGGGGTTTCGGGGAATGTTTGCAGTAAAGAGAGTACTCTCTCTAATTACCTTTGGCCTTGTAATGGCCATTTTATGGGGCGCGGTGAGCGCCTACCATCTGACCGCCTCTACAGACAAAATACTGTATGAAACGTCAGATTCGCTTGGGATAAGCGGTACCGTGGAAACGAGCAGTTCTGTTACTGTTTATGTGGAGATATATAACTCCTCTGACATCTCCATAAAAAATGGCAGCACCTCCAGCGCTGCTGCTGGTAATGTCTCCACCTTTTCCATATCCATACCTCTTGCAAACTTTTCGCCGGGTAACTACTATGCCCTGGTTTACAACACTCCCGGCGATAGCGTCAGGCTTGAGTTTGAGGTTGTGGTGAAGAAGATGCTCTTCAAGGTGCGTCTTCTCAACTCCTCAGATGGGGTTGTAATGGTTGATACCAGCGACATTGTAACCTCTCCCGGCTACCTTGGTGGTAATTTCTCGGACTTTCTGGCAGCGGGATACCAGGTGCACTACGGCAATGCCTCCTCCATTCTCGGCGGCGGGAAGGTTGCTCACTTTGCGCTGATAAATGAGAGTGCTTCCGATGTGTTTGATACAATTTATCTGGACGATGACCCCCGCTTTGAACTTTACAACTCCCTGGAAGATAACTCCTCCTTCCCCATGGTGGAAACCCCGCTGAAGAAAGGCGACTCTGTGGGAGACTACATCGTCGCTGAGGTGGAATTTACCTCCGGCAACAAGGTACTTCTTGCCAAGCCCAGTTCATCGTCGCTGTACACAGGCGGCGATACCGTGTATTACATGGTGGTCGCAAAGGACAAGGCAGGCAACATCCTGGGCAGCGAGAACATTAAGGTGGAGCTGCGCTATTCCAACGGCACAGTTATAGACTCCACCTCCGGCACAATCCAGAACGGCTACTTCAACGGGAGCTTTACTGCCCCCTCTGTGGCCGGGACGTATTTGATAACCGTGAACGACACGCTCGGGATGGAGGTCTTCAGCGTAGAGGCCTTCAAGCTTTTCGGAAAGATAACAGATATCAACGGCAACCCCACCACGACCTTCGCCCCCAATCCTGTGGTGAAGCTAACTGCGGTGGCGAAGGATATGAGCGGCAACCTGCTTACCCTCACCAGCGCCGAAGCCCTGGTGGTGTATCCCAATGGTACGCAGAGCACAGTGCAGCTGACCAAGACCGAGCAGGGGGTGTACTCCGGAGAACTCGACCTTAAGGGTGCGCCCACAGGCGAATACGGCGTTAAATTCCGTGCCAGCGATAACACCACGACGCAGGAGATTTCTATGGGCTTCACTATCGCCGAGAGCAGGGCTGAGCTGTATGCGATAAACGTCCAGTTCATAGACCAGGCGGATGAGGGCGGCATGTTTGTGAGTGCCTTCCATCCCAGCAGCAATGTTACAATGCTTGCTCTGCTAACCAACGTCACGAAAGGCGGGCTCATGGCCTCAGGGCCTGAGGGGGCGGGGATGATAGACATTGACAATGCCTCCACACTGCAAGATGAGTGCAATACCAGTGTTGAGCTCATAGAGCTCAAAGACGACCGCGAGGTTTCCTACCTCGGAAATGTTACGGTGCAGATAATGAACCTCACCAACTTTATGGCGTCCTTTGCAGGAGGTGGACCGAAAGATGAAGGCCCGCCGGAGGGCATGCTGCGCCAGTGCATGGTGGTTGTGGGCAACCTGACAAAGCAGGGTGCCTACAGGGCGAAGGTGAGGATAACCCACAACAGCGAAACCAGCGTTGCGGGCACTACCTTCGGGGTGCAGGAACTCTATGCCTACGGCTCCACCGTTGACTTCAAGGGGGAGGAGTTTGGGTTCAACACCCCCAACTCGACGCTCAGGGTCAAGCTGAATGTACAGAACCTGCTCACCAGGGAGTTCCTTCCACCCGAGAGCATAATAAGCGCCAACATAGTGAGCTTAAGGCGAGAATTTCCGAGCTTCCAGAAGGTGGATGTGAGTGGCATCGCCACAAGCGTTAATGTCAGCGGAGGCGTGCTCTCATTCAAGGCGCCCAACCTGGAGGGCTTCTTCTCAATGAAGTTCAGATTCAAGGTGAATGTGAGCAATGAAATAAAGGAAGGCGTGGGTGGCGCCTTCTTCATGCTGAAGAAGTACATCATCTGGGCGGAGCCCCAGTGTAAAGGTGGAGGCTTCGGCCCGTGTGTGTTCTCCGGCAAGGGCAATGTATCCCTCAAGGTGTACATCGCAGACAGCAGCAAGGGCACACTCCTCGACAGGGGCGACACGAGCTCTGCGCTGTGTTCCACCTGCGATGGACTCGTGGCAAAGATAAAAATGCTCAGAAATGATCAGCTGGGCAGGGAGATTCCCTCAAGTGAGTTCACCACCTATGGCGGGAGTGTGACAAATGGCACGGCAACGCTCAACATAAGCTCCAACAGCAGTGGCTTCGCCTCTGGCTGGTACGGCGCCGATATAGAGGTCTACAATCCAGCAGACCCAAATGAGAGCTACTTCGGCTTCGGCTGGTTTGAGATTCGTAACTTCTTCGTTGAGGTCATGTCGGTGAGTGTGGATGAAGCAACAGGAAACCTTACAGCCAGCTGGAGCGGCTGGGAGGGCAATACCTATGCGGTTAACCGGTCGATAGCCTTTGCGGTGATACCCCGCAATCCCTTCGACTGGAGCATACTGCCCATTCAGAATGTGAGCATCGCAAGTGTGCAGCGCGTTGATATGTGGCCGCCGGTGGATGCAGCCTACACTCTTGCGGGCATTTCCCAAAAGACGGTATACATGGACATGGGTGGGTTTAAACAGGCCATGAATGTGACTGTGGTAAACATCACAGGCATAAGCAAAGAGGGCATGTACAGGGCGAATGTAAAGGTGACCACAGCAAATGGTTCCGACATAGGCACCATGTGGTTTGATGTCGCCTCCTTCCAGGTTAATGTTTACTACCGCGGCATGGATATGTGGCCTCCCACCTTCGGAAGCGATGAGAATCTCACTGTTATGGTAAATGCCACAAACTTTGACGGCACTCCGCATGCCCTCGACGTGAACAAAACACGACTGGCAAGCTTCTTCGACATTAAGCGCGGGCATCCGCTGAAGCGCAACTCTACCACCACCTGCAGCAACAATGTGTGCAACATAAGCATAGAGCTCTCAGGTTTAAAAAGTGGTGATTACGAGGCGAGGCTGAAGATTGTGGATACCTCCGGCGCAAAGAAGGAAACCGGTGTGTGGTTTGTGATACGCAACCTGGTAGTCGGTGTGCCCAGCATAGATGAAGTGTGGCTGTGGGAGAGTGATACGGCGAAGAAGGAGATAAAGCTGGATGGCATAGACATATCTAAATTTGGCGATATTGTGCCGCCGGGGAACTACACCAGCAGCTACAAGGGCTGTGTTGATAATATGATTGAGAATGAATGGTTCTTCGGTGGTCTCAATATCACCAAGAGGCCGCTCTGCTTCTTCCACAATACCACCCGCCTCTGGGTGAGCGTAAATGCCAACTTCTCCAGTGCCAGCAGTGCGGTGGTGAATGAGATAATCACCGACCCCTACGGCGGAAAGTGGAGGGTGGAGAGCCTGAACAAGAGGCAGATTACGCTGCGCGGCATCAATGTGCTTGCAAAGACCGGTGCATGGCTCAATGCCTCCCTCTCCCAGAGCGGGATTATAAAGCTGGGCAGGATGGAGGAACAGTGGCTGGGCGGCTGGGACCCATCTACAGGTGGGAACAGGGGGCTGGACCTCGACGGCGATGGCAACACCAACGGCACAGCCTACATAGCGATTGCCGATTCTCAGACTTCTGGGATCTATGATACCCTGTTCTTCTCTCTGGACAACAACTTCTCAAGCTACGGCTCTGTAAACGACCCACCAGCCAAGCGAACCTTTGCCAGCGGCAAATTCACACTCCTCAGCGTAGACCCCCGTGCCGATAGAATAAGGATATACACGGCAAACAAGGGTGACTGGGCGAACCTGGGTGATGCTCGCCTTGGGCAGATGGTAAATGTGCCTGTGATGGTAGCAACGCCTGCGGGTACTCCTGTACCGGCGAACGTCAGTATAAAACATTTGAGGAAGGAGAGCCTGAAAGGTCCGCCTGAGATTACAACCCTCTCCTCACCGCCAACCGCCACGATAAACGGCACCGGCGAGGTGCAGTTCAACCTGAGCAAGTACAATCTGAGCTCCGGAATCTATGCCTTTGAGATAGAGGTGCAGGTAAACGATAGTACTGAGATACTAGAGGAGTGGATGTGGCCGCGCGTTAATGTGCGCGCCTTCCTGGTGAGCGGCGGCCAAGGCACAGCGGGCTACATTGGCGAGTTCAAGCCTCTGCCGGTTTACCGCTACGACTGGTCAACCTATGGCGGCAATATCCCCGAGCTTTTCGAGGTGAATGCGAGTGGGCTCTACTTCCCGATGACCATGGACCAAGTCTCCGGTGGTCCTTCGCCGGGTAACTGCACAGAGCCGGGCGATGCGGGAAGCGATCCCACCAACTACACCCTGCAAAGCGGGCGTTTAACCGATGCCAACTCCAGCTATTACTACTATCTCACCGCAGCAAATGCCAGCACCCTCTGGATAAAGAAGGGGAGCTGCGATTTTGCCAGCGGCGCTGAGGTAAAGAGCGTCAACGACACAGTAAACATAGTCCTCAACAACAGAAACTACACCATGAGTGTTCTCGCCGCAGATGCAAATGCCGGCGGGCTCGTGGTCATAGGTGTGAGCAACGATAGACTTAATCAGAAGCTCCTCAACAATCCGCTCAGGCAGGACCCGGAGAAGCGCTGGAGCATAATATCCTTCACCATCGGCGGCGCAACGTACAACGCCATACTGGCAAATGCGAGCATGCCCTATCCGATGTGCAAGCAGTGGAACATACAGGACTGTGCAAAGGCGGCTTACTTCACCGCAGATGGCAACTACTCCTCGGCAAGCGAAACCCTGATAGGCGAGCCCATAATGCCGGGCAGCGACCTTTACCTCGCCAGGGTGGGACCTTCCCCATGGGATGGAATATTGATCGCCAACTCATCGCAGGTCGGGGTTAGGCCAGGGCTGGACATACCGGTGGCGGACGGCTACACCCCTGCCTTTGCGACGCTAAATGAGAGTCAGCTGGGTTTTGACCTCAACCTGGACAACGACACCGGCGATGTGTTCTACGCCGTAACCTTCGACGACCGTCCAGATGGCATTGCCAGGGCGACGAGCATACTTGTGGATGACGAGCTAAACATCACCCAGGACTGGTGGGGCGAGGGCTGGAATGGTTCCCTTATAATCAACCCCAAGGACTTCTACGGCAATGAGAGCGGAATATTCGAGTTGAGGGGCAACCTACCCAGTGCCATCTGGGGTGGTCAGGTGGGCTTCGCACCCAGGAATGAATCCATGCCGTATGAGGAACAGCCCTGGTGGGACGTAAAGATGTACAATGGCACCCACATGCTGCTGATGAAGGACAAGTGGTCAATAAAGAAGGGAGATAACATAACCTTTGTGATCCGCGCCTACGACTTCGACCAGAAGGCGATTGTGGGCGCCAACGTCACCATAGAAAAGGTGTTCCGCTTTACGCCTGTGGGTCCCAAGGTGCTGAAAGAGGGCACCGATTACATCCTCAAGAAGGTGCAGGATACCACGGATGCAAAGGGCTACGGTATACTAACAATTGCGCCCAAAAATGGCACCTGGGAAAAGGGCGACTACATGGTAACCCTGAGTGTTTCCAAGAGTGGAGGCAGCGAGAGGATTGAGATGTGGCTTAGGGTAGGAGGGTGGTAAGATGAGAGTGCTCATGCTCGCGACGCTTGTACTGGTGCTTCTGGTGATTCCAGGAGTATATGCAGCCACTGTAAGCATATCCCAGTCGGGCGCCGACCCGGGTACTGTGATGAAGGGTAAGTACTTCACAATCACCGTCTCTGGTTTGAGCGGCACCGACACCGGCACCGCTTCGCTGATAAACCTGCCCTCCGGTATAAGCGTGGAAGAGGGTACCTCAAAGTCCTTCAGCTCTGGAACGAGCAGTGTCTCCTGGACCACGGCGATAGCAAGTCAGACGCTCACGGGGCAGAAGATACAGGTGAGTATAAGCACCGCGGGTTCGCCCACAACCGCTGAGTCGGATACCTTCGACATAGTGCTCCCACCATCTCTGGATGCGAGTGCTTCACCCACATCCTTCTCGGACCCGAGTGGGGATAAGAATCTGCAGCTTACCATAAAGAACTGGGGTGAAACCACGGCGCGCGATGTGGCGGTAGCAATCTCACTGCCCTCCGGTGTAACCATAAAGTCCGGAAGTTCGAGTCAGGTAATCTCGACAATACTCGGCGGTACCGGCGGGAGCGGTGAGAGCAAGGGCATAGCCTGGACCCTCAGTTTTGGCAGCGTCAGCAACAGCAGCATAAACATCTCCATCACCCCTTCGAATGCGGATGCCAAGAGTGTAAGCGTTGCTATCGCTGTCAGCACCACCCCATCAAAGACTTCATCACCTGCTGGCGGCGGTGGTGGAGGGCCCTCTGAGAAATCGAACATCAGGGAGGTGCCAAAGATACTCGCCGGAGATTCCTACCTCGTGGTATTCGACGAGGAGTACGTGCCCGACATTCCAAGCATAAAGATATTCGCATCCCAGGACCAGTACTACACAAAGCTTTCAGTTAATGCCTATGAAAAGAAACCCGACTGGGTGTCATTTGACGACGCCCCCGGGGAGGTGTACCGTTATCTTGAGATAAAATACAGCAAGCCCAACACCTATATCGAGAAGGCAGAGGTAACCTTCAGGGTGAATGAAACCTGGCTTAAGCAGAAGGACATCGACCCCGCGACGGTGGTCATGTACCGTCTCACCGAAACCAGGGAGTGGGAGATGCTTCCAACCAGTGCGGAGGAGGCCAAAGATGGTTATATCTACTACACCGCAGAAGCCCCCGGTTTCAGCTGGTTTACCATCTCTGCTACGGCGGGAAGCGGCTTCAGGGACATATTCGCCAAGGTGGATGGTGTCAAAAAACCTGCACCAACGCCTGCACCCACACCCAAACCTGAGGAAAAGCCTGTGACCAAGCCCGCGCCAGAAACAAAACCACCTGTCGTTACGCCGAAGCCAGAGGTCAAGCCAGCACCCACGCCGGCGGTGGAAGAGGCTGAGAAAAAGGGCATCTGTGGTCCCACCCTCCTAGCGGTTATAGCGGCACTTCCTCTGTGTCTCGGGAGGGGACGGTTGAGAAGATAGGCCGCTCCCTCCCCCCTCCACCTCTGGGTCTTACCCCAGCCACACCACCTTCGCCTTGCCTGCAAGCTCCTCGGCAAGCGCTTCGACTCCGAGACCGGCCTCTGCCTTTTCTGCCCTCTCCACTGTTGCGCTGGTAACAGGCTTTGGCGGCGGCCCCAGGCAGCAGTTTGCCGGACGCGTGGAAATCTCGTAGGTGCCTATCCTCTTCGCCAGTGAGACTATCTCCTCCTTGTCCATTCCTATGAGGGGGCGGAATATGGGCATGCAGGTAACGTCCGAGATTGCCGCGAGGTTGGGCATCGTCTGCGAAGCCACCTGCCCCAGGCTCTCGCCGGTTACTAAAGCCTGTGCTCCCTCCCGCTTGGCTACCCTCTCTGCAACGCGGTACATCATGCGCTTGCACAGCACGCACCCCATGCGGTAATCTTTGACCTTAAGGAGCTGAATGAGCACATCGCCATAGGGTACCAGGTAGGTCTTTATCGGCTTCCCGGTCCAGGAGGCAAGGGCTATGATTGCATCCTTCGCCCGCGCTGGGGTGCGCTCATCCACGAGGGGTGTGGGGTCCATGAAGAGGGCCACCACCTCGGCACCGCGCCGCATCATCAACCACGCTGCGACTGGCGAGTCTATGCCGCCGCTCACCAGCGCGAGCACCTTACCCTGGGTTGCATAGGGTAAGCCGCCAACGCCCGGGATTACCTCATCGAAGAGGTAGGCGCGCTCTCCGCGGATTTCGACAAAAATCTCCTTCTCCGGCGAGGTGAGGTTCACCCTGGCGCCGGTGGCATTGACTATTCGCTGACCAAGCTCCTTCGCCACATCGATGCTTCTGTATGCGTGCTTACCCTCCCGGCGGACACGCAGGGCAAAGCTTACCTTGCCGGAGATTCGCTTCAGCGCATACTCCAGCCCGCTCCTGAGAAGCTCCTCAAAATCCGAGCCCGTTACCTCTGCCAGCGAAGTTGATGCAACGCCAAAAACTCGAGAAGCTTTAACTGCGTCCTCGCGTGAGTCAGAGAGAATATATATCCGCCCCCACTCCCGGGTTATCTTCACATCGCCGAGCATACGCTTCAGGTGGGCAATAAGTGAGCGCTCCATTCTTGCCCTTACTGGCTTTGATTTTAGGCCAATCTCGCTGTACCTGACTATTATCACCATAGGCTCTCCGCCAAGCTCAACGTTTATAAAAGTATCATTCCTGCTGCTCTTTTGTTGCAAGCGCAACCTGGCGCCTGTAGCTTTTCAGGCATACAGGGCAGCAGAAGTAGCGCTCCACATTTCTGAACTTGTACACATAGGGCTTGGAGACCTCGCTACCGCAGTACTCGCATGTAAGCTCAGCCTTAATCATCTCCACCGGCGGGGGACTCTCCTTTATGGTCTCAGTCACCACCTCCGCCTCCAGGGAATCTGCCACGCTGCGCAGTGTGTTCACAAGCTTCCCAACTTCGGTGAGGTCTTTGACCAGAGCCTTGCCCACGATGTTCTTCTCTCCTGTTATGGAGTAGACCTCCACCACCTCAGGCAAAGACTTAAGAAGCTTCACAGCCTCCTCACCGGCCTTCATCCTCAGGAACACAACCACAGCCTTCTCCAGTGCGTCCCTGCTTATCTCCACAGTAAACTTACTTATAACCCCGTTCTCCTTCAGCCTGTCAATTCTCGTCTTTACTGTAGGGCGGCTGATTCTGAGGAGCTTTGCAATCTCAGCCACAGGCATGCGCGCATCTTCCTGAAGCAGGCGCAGTATTTTTAAATCAGTAGAGTCGAGCTTCAACATAATCACCTTTCAGCAACACATTTAAATCACAACGGCAATAAATTTTACACATTGGAAAGAACATAAACCCTATGGTTCAGATTTTTGTAACAAAAAAGTATATCTGTTTTGCCACAGATTGTTATGCGGTGGTAAACATGGCAATAGACCCAGTGTGCAAAATGGAGGTAGATGAGGCCAGCGCGAAGTGGAAGAGCGAGTACAAGGGAGAGACCTACTACTTCTGCGCCCCTGGCTGTAAAACCGCCTTTGAGGCGGACCCTGAGAAATATCTGAGTGGCGGCGGTGGCCACCACTAATCTTTTATTTTTTCTTTTCAAACCACCTCAATCCACTATTATCAGATGAAACCTCTTGACCTTTCCCCTCAGCCTGCCTTTCTCCAGCTTCACCCCGGGTTCTGCCACCCTGTTCCCCTGTTCATCGAACTCGGTTACCCTGCTGCCCCCCAGAAGATTTATGTCCACATCCACGTCATAGGGGGCAAAGAAAACTGCCCTGCTTTCGCCGTTTGTAAAGTAGCCGTAGGAGGGGGTGTTGTAGACCGGCGTTCCACGTAACTCCGAGATGATGTTTGCAAGGATCGCCGAAGATGCAAGGTGAAGATAACCGCCGTTTACAAAGTAGAGGTTGCCCTTTTTGATAATCAGCGCTGTTCTGTCGTCAAAGGCTCTGTCTTCGTCTCTGGCTGTTATGCCCTCGAGCAGAACCTCTGCATCCACGTCATCCGGATTTATGTAGTGCAGATAATGCCCCAGGGAGAATCTGCCAGCCTGCTCCGGCAACCACACCTCAAGGCTGTAGCCAGCGTACTTCACCTCATACTCTCCGGAGGGGAACCGGTATACCACACTCTCGGGTATGGGGTCAAAAAGGGAGGTATCGTCTTCGTTGAGCAGGACTTCCAACTTGCTCCCTAAACCAAGGGCTTCCCTCACCCTCATCCAGTTGGGCGTACTCGGAAGTTCTCCTGCGACCTGGTAGAACACTGGCACATTTTTGCTGGCAAGTTCAGCGAGGCTGGCGGGGAGTTCCTGCTCCTCGTCAAACACCCTGCCCGGTGAGAATACGTAGTAGAGGGAGGCCCCCTCATAGGGCCTGGACTTTGTTACAATGAGGTCATAGCCAGAGGCGAGAAGGGCATTTGTCACCGCCCCCATTGAGGAGAGCTGGGCGTTTATAAAGAAGTCGACGATGTCTTCACCGCCACGCGGCTCATCGATTATGAGGTTGGCCACAGGCTTCCTGACATCGGTGTCCCTCCTTCCAAACTCCTCAACAAGGGGCAGAAGGCTTTTTGTGAAATTGTAGCTCTGGACATAGGCAACCTCGTCCTGGTATATTGGGCCATCCTCTCCCTCTGCAATCACAAAGAAGAAAAGCCTTGGGCCGAATTGCACAGCCCTCAGCAGGGCAATGTTCTGGTGGGTTCTGGCACCGAGGCCCCATCCCCCGGCGGTAAGGGTTCCCGCAGCCCTGCCGCAGCCCCTGGCAGCGCCGTACATAACATTCAGGTTTCCAAGCTCACCGTAGTAGGAGCCCTGCTGGAGCAGCATCCTCAGGTAATCCTGGTCTTCGGGGCTGTTTCTTCCATCAAAGGGGTAGTAGGCATAATCCTCAGAAAGGAAGACGTCCGCCCTGCACTCGAGGTCCTCAAAGAAGTGAATGTACTCTACACCGCTTTCCTTTGAGGCCCTGCTGATGGCATCTATGTAGGCATCCTCAAAGGCCTCCTCATCCACAGCAATCTCCACCCCTGCCCTCTGCGCCTCCGCCGCAAGCTCCCGCACAAGCTGTTCCACGGCTTCCGGGGTAAGCCTGTCTTGCATGATGTTCTCTGAGTACGGGTAAAAGTTGCTCTTTATATGGGCAATGCTTTCGAGCATCACCACGACTTTAATGTTGTGCCTCTTTGCCTCCCTGAGTATCTCCGGGAAGAGGTTTCCATACTCAGGGCTGAGTCTGAATCCGGCGCCCCTCAGGGTTGGAGAATCGATAATCATATAGCCTTCGAGGTTGAGCACCTCCAGCCCCACGATGCCAATCCCCTTCGCTGCCGCCCTCTCAAACCACTCCGGCATGTCCTCGGCAATCTCCTCGAAGGAGACCTCCTCCAGGCCGAAGGTATACTCACTCTCAGGGATTGGCATCTCTTCCCCCGGAGCCTCTTCAACTGCGGGCTGCTCCGGACCCTCCAGGCCGCCTTCCTCCAGGCAGCCCGGGAATAGGAGAGCCCCTGAAGCAAGAAGGCACAATACCAGACAACGTTGTGGGGTCATGTTTCCACTTACAACTTCCTATCCCGGGAATAAATACATTTCCCATCTTACGACAGGAGAAATATTTTAATAAGGCTCGGGCAGAAAAATCTGCAATGATTACAGAAGAAATAGCAAAAAAACTCGCAGAGGAGTTTGTGGAGAATGTCTATGCAGAAACAGGGATTCTCCTGAGTACGGATGACATATCCTTTGAGGTCAGCAGGGACAGAATCACACTGAAGCTCTGGGGCTGTGAGCTCCTGTCCACGGGGTATGCTGAGGATGTCTCTGAGGCTGACCTATCCTTCTGGTTGAGGAGCGAAGACATCGCCGACAGGATTGTTCAAGTCAGGATTTCTGTGCTGGAGGAGAGATTTCTGCCGGTGGTTGAGCAGAGGGTTATAGAGGCACTTATTGCCAGGGGCATTGCGGAGGAGGCTATTGAGCAGCTTGTTTTCTCCATAGAAGATCTGGGCTATGAGCGCAGACACTGGGAAGATGATATAGAGGCTGAGAGGGGTTATCCCACCCTTGCCCTCAGGATTGAAGGCGATAACCCTGAGGTGGAGTTCTGCTACCCCCTTGCCACTGACCTGGAGGAGCCCTTGGATGATTTTGAAGACCTGCTCCGGAGGCTCTGTGAGGATATAAGGGGTACGCAGAATTCTTCATAGTTTCTCCATAACCTCTGTGAACTCCTCCCGTGAGGGCAGCACCTCCAACCTGTCAACCTCCCTCCCAGCCCTGAGAAACACAAAGGTGGGGACGCTTGTTATCTCCAGCCTCTCAGCTAGCCCAGGGTACTTATCCACATCAACGCGTAGGAAGTCTGCCTTCCCGGCATACTCCCTGGCAATCTCCTCGGCGAGGGGTGCAATCTTCCTGCACGGCGGGCAGCCAGGTGAGGAGAACCACACCACCACTGGCCTAGCTGACCCGAGCACCGCTCTGTTGAACTCCTCTTCATCTATGAACCTAAACGGGCTCACGCCTTCGCACCCCTCTTTATCTCCGGTATATAGCCCTTCATGAGCAGGGAGTTGCTCACCACAGAGACAGAGCTAACCGCCATCGCCGCGGCCGCCCACTCAGGTCTAAATACTATGCCGAAGAGGATGTAGCCCAGGCCGGCGGCGACTGGAATTAGCATAGTGTTGTAGAACATCGCCCAGAACAGGTTCTGCTTTATCTTGTTCAGGGTCTTCTTGCTCAGCTGAATCGCCGCCACGACATCGCGCAGGTCATCCTTTATGAGAACTATCTCACCGCTCTCTATGGCAACATCTGTACCCGAGCCTATGGCTATGCCTACATCAGCCTGTGCAAGGGCAGGGGCATCGTTTATGCCATCGCCTACGAAGGCCACAACCTCACCCTTCTCCTGGAGGCGTTTAACCTCATTGGCTTTCTCATGCGGCAGAACCTCAGCAAGCACCACATCGATGCCCAGCTTCCTGGCTATGGCCTCGGCGGTCCTGCGATTGTCGCCGGTTATCATCGCCACCTTCTTTCCCATGCGGTGGAGATATTCAATTGTCTCCAGGGCATGCTCCTTTATCCTGTCTGCCACAGCGACTATGCCCGCAAGTTTTCCGTCCACCACCGCCAGCATGGCGGTCTTCGCCTCGCTCTCAAGCTTCTGAAGATGTTCTTCCACTTCGCTGCCGACCTCTATGCCGTGCTCCTGCATTAGGGTGCGGTTGCCTATTAGCACCTCTTTGCCAGCGACTCTGGCCACGACCCCCTTTCCGGTTATTACCTCGAACTTCTCTGCATCCAGGAGCTCCACTCCTGCTTCTTTTGCATGGTTTACAATCGCCTGAGCAAGGGGATGCTCAGAATTTTTCTCTGCACTTGCGACCATACCTAAAAACTCCTTCTCGGGCATACCGAATACCATCAGGTCAGTTACTTCAGGTTTGCCCCTTGTAAGCGTGCCCGTCTTGTCGAATATGACAGTGGTGACCTTCATCGCCTTCTCCAGCGCCTCGCCGTTGCGTATGAGTATGCCCTGCTCGGCTCCGCGGCCCATCCCCACCGTCAGGGCGGTAGGCGTTGCCAGACCGAAGGCGCACGGGCATGCGATAACCAGCACCGACAGAAGGGATATAAATGCGAAAAGTTCGGGAGGCATTATGTCGACATTTCCAAAGAACCTCCAGTAGATGTAGGAGGTTATGGCTATTGCAAGCACCACAGGTATGAAGTAGGCGACTATCTTATCGGCGAGGCGCTGTATTGGCGGCTTGCTCGCCTGCGCCTCTTCCACCATCTTTATAATCTGGGCGAGAAGTGTATCCTTGCCCACCTTTGTCGCTTTAAATTTGAGTACGCTGTTCTGATTCAGCGTAGCACCAACCACCTCATCACCCGGCTTCTTCAGGTTGGGTATAGGTTCGCCGGTGATCATGGATTCATCCACATAGCTCTCACCCTCTATAACAACGCCGTCCACAGGTATCTTCTCACCGGGCTTGACAACAACGATGTCGCCTACCCCGACCTCCTCCACAGGCACCTGCATCTCCTTGCCGTCCCTTATTACTGTCGCCTCCTTTGCCTGGAGACCTATGAGTTTCTTTATGGCCTCACTTGTCCTTCCCTTTGCTATGGTTTCAAGAAGCCTTCCCAGCATCAGAAAGCTAGCCAGAAGCACCGCAGCTTCGTAGAATATGTACCCTTCGGGAAGGAAGCCAAAGGTTGCCAGTACGCTCGCAACGTAGGCGGCGCCTGTGCCCATGGCATACATCACGTCCATGTTAAGCGTGCGGTGGGTGAGGGAGCGGTAAGCGGCGACGAATATCGGCTTTGCCACGTAGTACATCGCTGGCGTGGCTATTATGAACTGGATGAGCAGAAGGTTGGGAATTGTGCTTACTGGCAGGCCCAGAAGGCCGCCATAGGTGAGCAGGAGAAGCACAGCGCCCAGGCCGAAGCCCACATAAACCCTGTTCCTGAGCTCCTTTATGTACTGTTCTCTGGCCTCGCGCTCGGCGTCAGGGGTTTCCTCCTCTGCCAGGCCCAGGTATTTATAGCCCGTCTCTTCAATCGCCTGCTTTATCTGCGCAGGGCTTACCAGGCTGGCGTCGTAGACCACACGTGCACTCTCTGTACCCAGGTTGACGCTCACCTCCTCAACACCTTCCAGCTTCTTGAGTGCCTTCTCTATCGTTGCAACACACATGGCGCAGGTCATGCCGCCTATCTTCACAATAGCCTCCCTTGTCTCCCTGACAACCCCATAACCTGTCTCTTCAATGGCTTTGGTTATCTGCCCCAGGTCTACCTTCTCGGGGTCGTATCTCACAGTGGCGGTCTCGGTTCCCAGGTTCACCGCCGCCTCCTCAACACCTTCCAGCTTCTTGAGCGCCTTCTCTATCGTCGCCACACACATGGCGCAGGTCATGCCTGTAACTTTTATAGTGACTTCCTTAGTTGCCATTTTTTATCCTCCATTTTCCGTTGCGAAGCGCAGATTCGATCTCCCAGACCTGTGTCCTGCTGAGCCCATACTTTTTGATGAGTTCATCTTCGCTGGTTATGCCGGTGATAAGTTCCATCAAATCACGCAGCTTTAATGTGACTCTCACCATGATGAAATATGAGGCAGGGTTTATAGATAAACCTTTTTGTTTTCAAAAAGTTAATCCATGCATATGATTTATTTTTCATCTGAAAGTTGCCAGGTACATATCCCATAAAATAAAAAATCCTGCCATCAACATTTTCAGAATGAAATTTGATATGGACAACAGAAGAATTAATGAGGTGAAGTTTTAAGGATACCCTCCGGAGGTTATGAGATGAGCGAGCCAGGCGATGATGAAATAAGGGAGCTGCTTCAAAACGCCAGGACGATAGCCGTGGTGGGTTTTTCGACCAACCCCGCCAAGGATGCATATCAGGTGCCCAAAAAGCTCATGGAGCTGGGTTATCGCGTAATTCCGGTGAATCCCTTTGCAGAGGAGATTCTCGGTGAGAGGTGCTACCCCTCGCTCCGCGAAATTCCGCGCGAGGTTAAGGTGGACATAGTGAATGTCTTCCGTCCGGCACAGGAGGTCCCGGATATAGTGGAGCAGGCGATAGAGATTGGCGCCCGTGCGGTGTGGCTTCAGCTGGGCATCACCCATGAGGCTGCTGCGAAGCGCGCCAGGGAGGCAGGGCTGAAGTTTATACAGAACAGGTGCATAAAGGCTGAGCACCTTCGCCTGTTTGGGAAGTGAGCTTGCAGATTTGGGTAAAATATTTAATCTATGCAGCAAAAATTGCATCAATGAGCGAGATACGTGGAACAAAGAGCCGGAGGCTCTGGGATAAGCGCATTGCACTTTGCGTAACCGGAAGCGCCGCTGCAGTAGAGGCGCCCCGCCTTGCGCGGGAGCTTCTCAGGCATGGTGCTGAGGTTAGAGCCTACATGAGTGAGGCGGCGACCAGGATTATTCATCCCTATGCGATGGAGTTTGCCACCCGCGAAAAGCCTGTGACTGAGATTACGGGGGCACTTGAACATCTCGAGGAGTACGACCTGGTCCTCGTGGCCCCCGCCTCTGCGAATACCATCGCAAAGCTCGCTCATGGGATAGGCGATACACCGCCCACCCTCCTGTGCCTGTCCTCGCAGGCAAAGCTCCTGGTCGCGCCAGCGATGCACCTGGCGATGCACCGCAGCGAGGCCGTGAGGGAGAATCTGGAAAAGCTGGCGGGCAGAGGTGTTGCCATTGTTGGGCCCATAATTGAAGAAGGCGCGGCCAAGATGGCGCCTATCAGTGAAATAGCAGATTATGCAATACGCATGCTGGGCGGCGATGAACTCTCGGGCAGGCGGGTGGTGGTAACCGCTGGCGCAACCGAAGAACCCATCGACGAGGTCAGGGTGATAACCAACCGCAGTTCTGGTAAGATGGGGCTTGCCCTGGCAAAGGAGGCATTCTACAGGGGTGCCGAGGTGGATTTAATCACAGGCAGGATGGAGGAGCGCGTGCCCGGGTATATCAACACCACCAAGGCCGTGAGCATAGGTGAGATGCGTGAGGCTGTGGTGGGGAAAGCGAAGGATGCTCACATTTTTATCTCCGCTGCCGCGGTGGGCGACTTCATGGTGGAGGGCGGGTTCAAGGGAAAGCTCGACTCCACGCGGGAGGTGACGCTTCGCCTTAAACCAGCGCCCAAGGTTCTGCACGCGATAAGGGGTGATAAGCTGTTCAAGGTTGCCTTCAAAGCACTCTACAGTGCAACGCAGGAGGAGATGCTCAGCGCCGCGAGGCAGCTTTTAAAGGAGGCGGAGCTCGACCTGGTTGTGGCCAACGACGTTTCCCGCGGCATATTCGGCTCTGAGGAGAATGAGGTAATTATAGTGGATGAAGAGAGCAGCATTTCGCTGCCCCGAATGCCTAAGGAAGAGGTTGCGCGCCGCCTCTTTGACGAGATTGTAAAGAGGCTTGGGGAATGCTAGCAAGAGCTTTTGCTCCAGCGCATATCACCGGCTTTTTTGAGGTTTTTCTCACCGGCGATGCCCTCACCTCCGGCTCCAGAGGTGCTGGGCTGGTGCTCAGCAAGGGCGTGACCACAGAGGTTGAGGTTAGACTCGCGAAGGAGAGCGACATTTATGTTGAGGTGAATCGCGAACAGTGCGAGTGCGAGGTCAGCACTCTCGTGGCGAGGTCTCTGCTTTCAAAGTGCCCCCGCAACTATGAGGTTCGCATTGCGCATGAGCTGGAGGTACCTCAGCGGCAGGGCTTTGGGGCGAGCGGTGCAGGTGCATTGAGCACGGCGATAGCGCTCAACCAGGCGCTCGGGCTAGGGTTAAGCGCAGCGGAGCTGGGAAGGCTTGCACATTGCGCGGAGGTGGAGTGCCGCACCGGCCTGGGAGATGTTGTAGCCCAGCTCAGCGGGGGGTTTGTTGTGCGCACCCGCGCTGGAGCCCCCGGTGCGGGCAAGGTGAAGAAGTTTTACTCCAGCTCAGGTGTTGTGGTCTTTCTGGTGGGAGAGGGAATAGAGACAAAGGGTGTGCTCTCCTCTCAGGCTGCTGTGTCGAAGATAAACCTTGTGGGCAGAGAGTGCGTTGAAGAGCTTCTTAAGGCTCCGAGTTTGCAGCGCTTTGTTTCCATCTCAAAGAAATTCGCCCTTGCGACAGGGCTCGCGAAGGGAGAGGTCAGGCGGGCAATCCTTGAGCTGGAGGAACATGGGGTTGAGGCGGGCATGGCCATGCTGGGCGAGGCAGTGTTTACTGTTTCTGAAAAACCTGATAAGGTCGTTAACCTTCTGGATTATCCCTGTATAACCGCAAGCATAGACAACTGCGGGGCGAGACTGCTATGAAGCTGCTTCAGAGCATAAGGAACACCTTCCTGGCAGGGCTTATCGTATTCATACCCCTGGTGGCGACGATTTATGTGCTGTGGTTCGGGTTTGATTTTCTGGACAGCCTCCTCCGGCCGCTGCTCAAGCGCATACTGGGCATGTACCTGCCAGGCTTTGGCGTCATCGCCACACTTTTGCTGATTTTTGCCCTCGGCGCACTGGCCAGACTGACCCTGGGCAAACGCCTGGTGGCAGCCCTGGAGAGCGCCTTAATGCGCATACCCCTTATCAAGACCGTCTATGCCACGGTGAAGCACGCAAGCAAGGTGCTTATAGACAACAGGACGAAGGGCTTCAAAGGGGTTGTTCTCGTGGAGTACCCCAGGCGGGGGAGCTATGTGATAGGCTTCACCACGGGTGCAAATGTTGAAGAGGTGCAGCAGAAGACGAAGGAGAATGTGATAAATGTGTTTGTGCCCACTGCGCCGAATCCCACCTCTGGTTTTGTGATAATGGTGCCAGAGGAGGAGGTGATACCGCTGGAGATGAGCGTGGAAGAGGGGCTCAAGCTGATAGTTTCAGGAGGCTTTGTGATGAAATGAAGGTGCCTCGCGACCACCCGAGATACAGCTCTCTGCTCCAGAGGGAGAAGCTCGCCAGGGGATATGAGCAGGGGATTACAATAATAGAAGGGCTTATCGCCCACGGCAGGGGCGAGGCTTTTGACTACCTTATAGGCGAGACCACAGCACCGCCCGCGAGGGAGGCGATTCGTGCAGCCGCAGCAGCGCTGCTGCTCGCCTCTTCGCCGGTTATATCGGTGAATGGCAACACTGCCGCACTCTGTGCTGAGGAGCTTGTGAGGCTAGCGAAGGCTGCGAATGCAAAGCTTGAGGTGAACCTCTTCTACCGTTCGCAGGAGAGGGCGCGCAGAATAGCGGCGCAGTTGAAGCGCGCAGGCGCTGAGGAGGTCCTGGGTGTGGAGCCCGAGGCTGAGATACCAGAGCTAAGCAGCGAGAGGCGGCTTGTCTCGGGCAGGGGCATCTACGCAGCGGACGCTGTGCTCCTTGCAATAGAGGATGGGGATCGCACTGAGGCGCTGGTTGACATGGGAAAGAAGGTTATAGCCATAGACCTCAACCCCCTCTCCAGGACGGCGAGGAGGGCGAGCATTACCATAGTGGACGAGGTCACGCGGGCGCTGCCGCTGCTTATTAAGGATGTGGAGGAGCTGAGCAGGCAGAGCAGAGGGCAGCTCGCGAGGCTTGCGGAATTCGACAACAGCGCAAATTTAAAGGCGATGCTTCACCACATTGTGCAGCGCCTCACTGATATGGAGCCTTAGCAGGGGCTTTTTATAAACGTTATTTATCTTGTAGAGAGAAAATGAATGAACTTCAGGTGCTCGCGGCGAAGGGCGAGGGAGGCAATGTGGAGTTTAAGGAGTACCTCTCGCGCAAGGTGCACCTTTCGCGGGACAGGAGGCAGAGCCTGGCCTCGCAGCTCAAGTACAGGGCAAACAACGGCTCTGGCAGGGCTGTCTATCTCCTTGGTGTTAAGGACTCCGGCGAGGTTGTGGGGATAGCGCGGGAGCTGCTGGAAGAGAGCCTTGAGGTTCTCGCTGAAATAGCCCGCGATGTTGGTTTTGTTATAACAGATAAGAAGGTTTACGGCGGGGACTCGCACTTTGCTGCGATGGTTACGCTGGAGCGCGCCCGTCTGGAAAAGGAGCACCTGCTCATAGCCACCGCCGGGCATGTGGACCACGGCAAGTCCACGCTTGTGGGCACCCTGGTATCGGGCGAGCTTGACGATGGCTCCGGTAAGACCAGGTGCTACCTGGATACGCAGAAGCACGAGATTGAGCGCGGGTTGAGTGCAGACCTGAGCTATGCGGTCTACGGCTTTACCAGCGGGGGTGAGGTTATCCGCCTCAGAAATCCGCTGAGCAGGGAAGAGCGCGCCCGCGTTGTAGCCAGCGCCTCAAAGCTTGTTTCTTTTGTGGATACTGTCGGCCACGAGCCCTGGCTTCGCACCACTATTCGCGGAATAGTGGGGCAGAAGCTGGATTACGGGATGCTGGTAATTGCCGCCGACGATGGCATAACCCACATAACCAAGGAGCACCTGGGTATAATGCTCGCCATGGATTTGCCTGTGATTATCGCCATAACAAAGGTCGACAGGGCAGGGGAGCTCAGTAAACTTCAGAGTGAGATTACATCGCTTCTCGCCCTGGTAGGCAGGGTTCCGAAGTTTCTCTCCTCCCCTCGAGATATAGCAGCACTGGGCAACTTCTGGGAGACAAAGGTGCTTGTGCCGGTGGTTGTCACCTCCGCCAGGACGGGTGAGGGGCTTGAGCTTCTGGACAGGCTCTTCTACCACCTTCCAAAGCGGGCAACACAGCTTGAGCGCGAGGCGGAGTTCATGATGTATATCGACAAGATCTACAGCGTCGCCGGCGTGGGCACAGTGGTAAGCGGGAGTGTTAAGAGCGGGGTTATCAAGCGCGGGCAGACGCTCTACCTGGGCCCGGACAGTAAGGGAGAGTTCCAGGAGGTGAAGGGCTCCTCAATTGAGATGCATCACTACAGCGTTGAGAGTGCAGAGGTGGGGGAGGTTGTGGGAATAGCGATAAAGGGTGCCAAGCTCAAGCCGAGGAGGGGCATGGTTCTGACCTCGAGGCGAGGGCTGCGGGCAGTGAGAAGCTTTCTCGCAGAGGTTGTGGTGCTGAACCACCCCACCAGAATTGCGCGAGGTTATGAGCCGGTGATCCACCTTGAGACCATCTACGAGGCGGTTGTGCTGGAGCCGGTAAATAGAGAATTCCTTGCTGCGGGGGACAGGGGAAGGGTGAAGGTGAGTTTCAAGTACGCTCCGCATTTCGTGGAGCGGGGACAGCGCTTTGTTTTCCGCGAGGGGAGGAGCAAGGGCATAGGCGTTGTGACAGAGGTTGTGGCGTAGGTGCGGGAGATGAAGCTTGTGGTCTACCACGCTAACCAGTGCTCGCCAAAGAAGTGCACAGCTTTAAAGCTCTCGCGATTTTCGCTGGTGAAACTGGTCCGCTCGGTGAGGGCTGTGCCCCGGGGCGCGGTTGTACTCAACCCCTTTGCCCCGAAGCTTCTCTCGCGGGAGGACTCCAGAGCCACAGCTCTGGCGGCGCTGGACTGCTCCTGGAAGCGCGCCCGCGAAACCTTTCGTAGCCTGCGCTTTGCAAGGCACCGCTCCCTGCCCCTGCTGGTGGCAGCGAACCCCGTGAACTACGGCAAGGTGGCGAAGCTGAGCACTGTTGAAGCCCTGGCTACTGCGCTTTACATCCTGGGCGAGAAGGAGCACGCTAAGAAGCTGCTTTCAAAGTTCAGGTGGGGCCACAGCTTCCTTGAGCTCAACCATAGCCTGCTTGAGGATTATTCCCGCGCCGGGAGCAGGGAGGCGCTTCTGGAGGTTCAGCGGGATTATTTCGGGCCGCCGGAGGAGAATATCCAGGTCTTCGAGGAGCTTGCTGTGGAGTATGATTCCTGGTTTGAGAGGCATCCCCATGCCTACGAGTCGGAGGTTCTTGCGTTGAGAAGGTTCATCCCGAAAGGGGGTAGGGGCCTGGAGGTGGGCGTGGGCACAGGGAGATTCGCCTCCCGGTTGGGTGTTAAAGTTGGTGTGGAGCCGGCTAAGGCGATGGCGGCTATAGCACGAAAACGCGGTATAGAGGTGTATGAGGCAAGAGCAGAGGAACTCCCCTTTGCCAGCGCATCCTTCGATTTTGTGCTTATGGTAACCACGCTGTGCTTCCTCCAGAATCCCACACAGGCGCTTCGGGAGGCGAGGAGGGTTTTAAGGCGTGGAGGGCGCATTATAATAGGGATGATCGACAGAGATAGCCCCCTTGGCAGGAGGTATGAGTCAGAGCAGGGAAGCAGGTTTTATCGATATGCGAGGTTTTACTCTGTGGAGCAGGTTCTGGACTGGCTCAGGGAGTTAAAATTCGGCAACTTCAAAATCTGCCAGACACTCTTCAGGGCGCCGGAGGAAATCGCCGAAGTCGAGCCGGTTAAGGAGGGCTATGGAGAGGGGGGTTTTGTTGTAATCTCTGCGCAGAAGGTTGCCGATTGAGAGGTTGGCTATTCGCCGACCAGTGCCGCAGAGGGTTCTGAGAATATCTCAAACATCTACAAAACTCTTCCAACAATTACAATATTTTTCGTAACGGTAGTATTTATATTCTATGCCATGAGCGAAATCTTCAGGCGGGAGGTTGGCCGCAGGACGCTTCTGGTAACAGATGCAAAGAAGGCCAAGGCGATAGGTGACCCTGTAAGGGCGGCGATACTCCAGATACTCTCAGAGAAGGAGGCTTCCATAGCTGAGATAAAGGCTGAGCTGGAAAGGCAGGGCATAAGCATAGCCCCCACCACTGTGCGCCACCATGTGGACATCCTCAAAAAAGCTGGTTTAATACAGCTCACCAGGCTGGTTGATTCCCGCGGCGGGGTGCTTAAGTACTATGCCTCAACTGTGCGGGTGATGCAGCACACAGCACCGGAAAATTTCGACGAAGTGCTGGGCGGGGCTGTGGCAGAGGCAGGCGAGGAGGTGCTCAAAATCTTCAGGAAGATGCTCAAAAGGCACAGAGGCGAGATTGTATCCATGGCAAAATCCCTTAAGCCCTGTCCCTACTGCAGCGATGAGCATTTTCTGGAGTATGTCCTCGTGGAGGTGCTCAACAGGGCCATGGCAGAAGCTACCCAGAGCAGGGAATTTAAGGCCATGCTTGGTGGTGAAGAATGAAGCTGAGTCGGCGGGAAGACGGAACCATTGTGGGGGATTTTCAGGGGCTGGATGGCGCTCGCCTGCAGCTCACAGTGAAAAACTTCTTCGGGAAGCTTAAGCACGGCGACACGGCGGAGATTGTTATGGACGACCCCGATACCCATGAGCCAGTTCTTATGGCACTTCGTGAATGGGGCTTTGAGATACTTCAGGATACGCTCAATGCCGGGACTTTCAGGATAAGGGTTAGAAGATGAGGCCGGAAATCAACGCCAGGGCAAGGGTATACGAGGTGATTAAGCGCTACCCTGAGACCACTGATTACTTCCTGGGGCTGGGGCTGTGCGGCTGCTGCTTTGGCGAGGCCCCGGGGAAGCGCGGTGCTGAGCTTACCCTCGCGGATGTGGCCAGAGAGAAGAACATCGACCTGGAAAAGCTCCTGGAGGAGCTGAACAGGCGAATCTGAGGCGAGGGCGATGAAGAAACTCCAGCTCAAGGTGGGTGGTATCTTCTGCTCCTTCTGCGCCGAAACCATAAAAAAAGCTTTCAGCAGGATGGAGGGGATAGGGGAGGTGAAGGTGAGCCTTGCCCATGAGGAGGTGCTCATCCGCTACAACCCTGAGAAGGTTGCAGAGACAGAGCTCAGGCAGACGATGCGCCAGCTAGGCTACACCCTCATGGACCCGCGGAAGGTTCGCAGCTATGAGGAGGAAGAGACTGAGCTGCTCAGGGAGAGACGAAGGCTGCTTATCGCCACCTTCTTTGCCCTGCTTGCAGCGCTGCTCATGCTCAGCATGTGGCTGGGCATTCGCAGGGAGTGGTTTCCCTATGCGATGCTTGCGCTGGCGCTGGCAAATGTCTTCGGCCCGGGAGGGTACATACTGAAGATGGCTGTGCAGTCTCTCCGGAGGGGCATACTAAACCAGCACGTTTTGCTGGAGCTGGCTGCCTTCTCGGGCATAGTCGGCGGGGTGGCTGGCTTCTTCATAGCTGGTTTTCCCATCGCAGACTTTTTTGGCGTTGCGGTGTTCGTCACCACCTACCACATCCTCTCTGGCTACACCTCCCTGCTTGTGCGCACCAGGGCGAGCCAGGCGGTGCGCAGGCTTCTCGCTCTCCAGCCTCTCACAGCGAGGGTGCTGCGCTCTGGCAGGGAAGAGGAGGTGCCTATTGAGGAGGTGGAGAAAGGCGACCTCGTAAGGGTGCGCCCTGGAGAGCACATCCCTGTGGATGGCGAAGTTGTGAGGGGCGCGTCGAGTGTGGACGAGAGCCTTGTAACAGGCGAATCACTGCCGGTGGAGAAGCTTGCCGGCGACGAGGTTATCGGCGGCTCAGTCAATCTCACCGGAACACTGGTTGTGCGGGTAATGCGCATTGGCGAGGAGAGCTTTCTACAGCAGGTGGCGCGTTATATTGAGGAGGCTCGCGCCTTGAAGCCTGGTATAATCCAGCTGGTGGACAGGATTTTAAGGTACTATGTGCCTGGGGTGCTGGCCTTTGCGCTTTTCGGCTTTGTGGTCTGGACTCTGGGCGGGTGGCTTGCTACGGGTGAGGCGAACTTCAGGCGAGGGATATATGCCGCCCTCGCGGTGCTGGTGATGGGCTATCCCTGCGCCCTGGGCATGGCAACGCCTCTCGCCATGATACGCGGCAGTGGGATGGCTGCTGAGAAGGGCATCCTCCTGCGCTCAGTTCATGCCTTTCAGGCACTGAAGGATGTAAGGGTGGTGGTGCTGGACAAAACAGGCACAATCACCAAGGGCAGGCCTGAGGTGGTCAAAGTTCTGGCTACCGGCGGGGCTGATGTAAGGGAGGTTCTCATGCTAGCGGCCTCTGCAGAGGCGGCCTCGGAACACCCCCTCGCAAGGGCGATTGTGGAGCATGCTCAGGCGCTGGGCATTGCCCTGAGCGAGGCCGATGATTTTAGAGCTGTACCCGGGAGGGGTATTCATGCAGGTGTCGGCGGTAATAGGGTTCTGGTGGGCAGCCTGCGATTCCTTGAGGAGGAGGGTTTGAAGCTAAGCAAAGGATATGAGCATGCCAGAGCTCTCGAGGCGCAGGGAAATACAGTAGTCGCCGTCGCCGCTGAAGGCGAACTTCTGGGCCTAATCGCCATCGCCGATGCACTGAAGGAGGATGCTGCGCATGCAATTCAGCAGATGAGGGACTCGGGCATGGAGCCGGTGATGATTACAGGTGATAACCGGCGCACAGCCCTCGCTGTGGCGCAGCGGGTGGGCATCACCGAGGTTTTTGCAGAGGTGCTGCCCCAGGAAAAGGCTGAGCATGTGCGCGCACTTCAGGAGCAGGGCAGCCGCGTGGCCATGGTGGGCGACGGTATCAACGACGCTCCGGCGCTGATGCAGGCGGACGTGGGCATAGCCATAGGCACCGGCACTGACATAGCTATAGAGTCGGCGGATGTTATCATAGTGGGTGAGAGGCTGGGGGCGGTTGTTGAGGCCTACCACATTGCAGCCAACTCCTACTCCAAGACGGTGCAGAACCTCGCCATAGCATTCGGTTTCAACGGCATAGGCGTGCCGGCAGCAGTCACGGGTATGGTGCATCCGGTGTGGGCCATGTTCGCGATGCTCGCTAGTGTTAGCACTGTGCTTATCAACTCCTTTGCGGGCAGGCTTCTCCCAAGAAAAAAGGTTAAAATAGGAGAAGGGAGGCGGAGGATAACCCTCTATGTGCCCGAGATGCACTGCGAAGGGTGTGTGAGCACAATTCGAAGTGCGCTGGAGAAGAGATTCAATGGAGTGGAGGTTGAGGCGGACCTGGAGAGGCATGTGCTGGATGTGACCCTCCACAGCAGGGATGCTACCGCAGAGGAAGTTAATAAAATCCTCGCCGAAGCGGGCTTTAGGCCTTACATTTCGGAAAACCTTTATAAGGGGAAAAGCACAAGGGTGTAGAGTTACTTTTATGGAGGTTCAATCATGGCGAGGTTTCCTGAGGCAGAGCGAAGGCTCTTCAGGGTAAAGATATGCAGAAAGTGTAAGGCGAGAAATGCCTGGCTTGCACGCAAGTGCAGAAAGTGCGGCTCAAAGGAGCTGCGTCCCAAGCGCAAGGAAGCTAAGGGCTGAACAAATGAAGGTGCTTAGCTACATCGCAGAGCTTGTGGAAGAGAAGAAGGCGCACTTCACCCTTATAGACCCGGATAAACAGAGCCCTGAGAAGGCAGGGGAGATAGCCGCCCTCGCGCTGAGCGCTGGAACCGATGCGATAATGGTCGGCGGGAGCGCGGGCATAGACCAGTATATTCTTGACGAGAGTGTTAAGGCGGTGAAGCAGGTTGCCGGGTCAAAGCCGGTGATACTCTTTCCGGGGGATGTCTCGGGTGTTTCGAGGCATGCAGATGCCATATTCTTCATGAGTCTGCTCAATTCCCGGAACCCCTACTACATAACAGGGGCCCAGGCGGTTGGAGCGCTCGCAGTGAGGCGTGCGGGCCTGGAACCTCTGTCAATGGGCTACATAATCGTCGAGCCAGGTGGTGCCGTCGGCTGGGTTGGCGACGCCCGTGCGATTCCGCGCTCAAAGCCAATGCTTGCGGCGAGCTATGCGCTGGCGGCGCAGTACATGGGGATGAGGCTGGTTTACCTTGAGGCTGGCTCAGGGGCAGATATGCCAGTGCCCGAGGAGATGATTACCGCAGTAAGGCGCATGGTGGAGATTCCTGTGATTGTAGGCGGGGGGATAAGGAGCGGCGACGACGCCTACCGTGCTGCCAGGGCGGGTGCTGACATAATTGTCACCGGCACAGCGGTTGAAAACACGGGGGATGTGGAAGCCAAGGTTAGGGAGTTTGTGGAGGCGATTGCGAGGGCCGGGAGGTAGTATAGGAATGCCTGCCTCAGACCTTCTGATTGCGCTACCCTCACAGGCATGAGGAAGCTTTATATAGCATTTAGATAAACTCTGCAATGCTATGGATGCACGCGTGGTTTTCGGGATTGGAGTTGCTCTGATAATATTTGCCATGTACTTCCTTGAGAAGGAGATAAAGAGGAAGGAGATTTTCTGGCTCTTCTCTGGTCTGGGCGTGCTGTTCGGAATAATTTCTGTTTACACCGTCGCCGCCAATAAGCAGAATTTTGATTACTACATCGCGATGGCTGTGCTCTTTGTGCTTATTGCGGTGCTGTATTTTGAGGATGAAGAGGTACCAAAAAGGGCTGAGCAGGGATAGCATGGAGCTTAGCAAAAATGAAAAACTGGTTCTCAGGGCACTTGAAAAGCTGGGCAGTGCCTCGCCGGAGAAGATAGCAGAGCAGACAGGGCTCAACCAGAGCGCTGTTAACCGTGCCCTGTACTGGCTTGTGCGCAAGGGTCTGGTGGAAGTAAAGGAAAGGGTGGATGAGATTGCAGCCCTTGACGAGGAGGGCGAGCTTTACGCCGCAAAGGGCTTACCCGAGCGCAGGGCTCTTGAGTATCTTCGCAGCAGGGGCGGTGAGGCTGAGATTTCAGAGCTCAGTAAGGTGCTGGAGAAGGAAGAGGTGAACATAGCCCTGGGCTGGCTCAGGAGGAAGGGGCTGGCGAACATAGCGAAGGGCAGGCTGGTGCTCACCGAGAAGGGGAAGAAAGGCGAAAAGGGCGAGGATGAGAGGCTTCTGGAGAGGCTCACTCAGGGCGAGGTAATGCTGAGCCAGCTCTCGGAGGAGGAGCGCAAAGCCCTTGAGCTTTTGAAGGGCAGGCAGCATGTGGTTAAGGTGGGAGAGAAGAGCTTCAGGGAGGCGAAGTTCACACCCAGCGGAGAGGCACTGGTCTCCAGAGGTATAGAGATAGCCGAGGAGATATCCCAGCTCACACCCGAGATTATAAAGACGCGGGCGTGGGAGAGCAAGAAGCTGCGCCGCTACGACGTAACCCTGCCCGCGCCTGAGCTCACGCCTGCGAAGCTGCATCCCCTCAGGATAATAATCGATGAGATTCGTTCCATCTTTCTGCAGATGGGCTTTAAGGAAATCTCGGGGCCGCTGGTGGAGTCGG
>NZ_JBPMGE010000014.1:0-6249 GCF_054014795.1 Candidatus Pyrohabitans sp.
CACCGCACCCGCAGCGACAAATCTTCTATGGGCTTAACCTCATCCGTGGTCATCTCATAGTCATAATTTATCAGATGAACATATAGCCTATCCTCAGAGAGATAAGATTGAACGAACACATCCCGCGGAACAGAGCCTTCTATCTGTCTTTCAGCTACCAGCTCGTCGAGCAATTTCTGGAATTCCTTCCTCATTTCCTTCGCCCTTTCTTCTGAGACTCTCAGGTCGGGAGCCTCCCCGAATTCCTCCGCAATCGGGGAATAGATGGCGTAACTGTAGTATTCATAGCCGAGCTCTTCAGACGGGTAGTAGTACAGCTTCCCCTCGCCGTATGAGTTCACCTCATCTTTCAGGATGGCGCTCAGTGCAGGTCTCTCCACCTCCTGCTGATGCTCGTTTACCCTTCCCAAATCACCGTACACCACCGCTACCCCGCCCCCATTTACATAATCCAGAAGAGCACTTTCCTGCTTCTCGGTGAGGGCGAGCACATGGGGTAGGATGACCACCGGATATTTGCTCAAGTCTTCTGCCTCAAGATGATCTGCATCGTATATCCCGTCTCCTGTATAGATGACGTCATATTGCACCTGAAGATGGGCTAAAAGAATGCTTATCCCCTCCCATGAATTGATGTGCGCCCATTTGTCATAGGATAGGGAAGGCAGAGAAAAGACGACCCCAACGTCGGCCAGACTCCGCAAGCTCTCAGAGTCGAATATGTCTCCATGAGCCTTCAGGAATTCGGCGTATCCCCTGAGGGTTTCAGGGTCAGTGTCAAATTCCCTGCCCTTCATGAAGGACTCATCAAAGGCAGCCATGGATGGCTTATTGAGAATGCCCCCCCTGTTAGCATATGCTTCCGCGAACCGAATTTTCAGCAGATTCTGGGTATTATACTTTGCCATGGACAGGACATCTGCCGGGCTATCGGTGGTTTTGAATACCCCGGGCACCCCGGCAGCAGCAAATCCAAGTTTATACCACTGGGCGGCCCTGCCTTTTGGTGGAAACCCGGTTCTCCATGCGTAGTGGAGTTCTGGAGAAAACAGGTCGTAGTGTGAGAACAGAGCATAATTTTCAGGAAGAAAGAGGTCCCAGGGATAGGCGGTAAAAATAATCTCCTTATTCTGGGTGCGCATCACATATTCTTTTATTTCCGCTATCAATCGCTTCTGGAAGTTGATCATGTTCTGATTCTGGAAAGCTTGAAAATCCTGGAAAAGAGGGACCTCTATTGGGTTAAACCCATCCCAGAAAAGCTTTCTGAGAATCTGTTCGTGGATATCCTCTTTTGAGTATCCCTTTTCCTTCAGATAGGCGGCGTAATCAAATGTTTCAAGATCATCAATTCCGAATTCCGCGAGTTCGTCCTGAGAGTACTTTGATGCCAGATAATCACGAAATCCCTGCATTGAGTACTCGCCGAACACGCCGACTTCCCCATAATCTCCCCGGTTGGAAAACCACGCATTTCCCTCATTGTCGTCGGTGCAGATGATTTCAGCTCCTGCATCCACAGCCTCCTTCATTCTATCTATGAGGAATTGCTGCCAGAGGGGATGATTGGTATCATAGAAGGCTCCAGCCCATCCGATGATAGGGTTACCATCAAATCCTATTGCCACAGCATCCTTGAGAAGTGGTTCAAATTCCTCCCTTTCCAGCCACTCAATATCATGAAGGGAGATGAATATGCCGTATTTAAGTCCTGCCTGCTGAGCGACCTGCACCGAATTCTTCATTTCCTGACCAACCGGGTGATCGTCCAGAACTACCTGTGCTCCCTCGGGGATGGCATCAGCGACGTTACCCAGCACAAAGAAATTTTGTTTGAGCCACCAGCCAGCTTCCTCTTGAGAAGTGGGAGCCGGTGGTGCCGGAGCAGGCGAAGATGGCACAGAGGCAGGCGGGGGGGCAGGCGACGGCGAAGGAGGTGAAGACGTAGGTGCTGGTGGATGGGATGAGGTACAACCGGTCATCACCAGAAGTAGACTCAGGGCTAGCAAAACCGATACCGGGGCTAGTTTCCGATTGCTCCAGCACATCTTCTGGTTCATAGTCCCATCTCAATGAACCTTCTTCTGTAACCCTACATTTATATACCAGGGGCCACGGGGTACCTACGCCTTAAAAATCATCTCCAGTGCTCGCAGTGAATCCAGAAAAACCAGAATCTCAGACATGCATTCCGCATAATTTTCCTGCTCAAGCTCCTGCTCTGCCCTGTGCAGGCTGTCCTTGAGCTCTCTAAACAGCATCCTCGCTTCGTGCTCCGCCGGTAAACCGGCTATTGCCCTCTCAACCTTATCAATGTCTGCATGGCCGTGCTGAATCAGGCTTCCAAGGTCGCTTCGCAGCCCCTCATGAATCTTCAGAAGCTTCTCCTTCATAGCATCTGTAAAATCGTGCCTGAATACCTCTTCAGCAATAGCCTCAAGCTCTACCAGGAGGTTTCTGAATTCCAGCGCAAAGGCGATGTCTTCGTCTTCCACATCTTAATCCCCAGCCCTAACATTTCCAAGCCTTTCTCAACACGCGGAGCACTCAGCGATTATCGCTCAAAGATGTTCTCAATTACGCTGAGAAACTCCCTCACACTGAAGGGCTTTGAGATGTACCCATCGGCACCTGACTCTTCAAATCCCCTCCTCCACTCCTCGTTCGCCACAACTGTAAACAGGTAGACAGGTATCTCCTGCGTCTCCGGGTTGCTTTTGATGTCCCGGGTTATCCTGAGGCCATCCCTTCCCGGCATTATAAAATCCATAAGAATCAGGTCTGGACATGTACCCCTCGAAAGTCGAAAGAGACACTCCTCCCCCGACATTGCCACCTCCACCTCATAACCCCTGTTTTCCAGTATAAACTTCACAAGACTGCACATGTCAGCATCGTCATCCACCACGAGTATTCTGGCCAAAACTCCCCACCCTGTATGCTACCAAATATGACAGTAGTATAACAACAGGGGATTATAAACTTTATTTGAAAAGAATTTCAACAAAAAGAATTAAAAAATAGAGGTGTAGATATTATAGGAAAGGCTAATCTGTAAGCACCACGAGTTTTCCGTACTTTCCAGCGGTAAGCTGCTTTTCGCCCTGAAACTCGCTAACATAGCCGTTTTCTATCTTAAGCTTTGTACCCGGGCTTACCATGTCTATATCCTCATTCCAAAGGCTCAGGTTTATTTCGTCACCCGACTCATCCTTTACCACGGCAGTCGCAACCCTTCCGCTTCGGCCATACTTCTGGAAAGTTCTGACTTCGCCAACACTAACAACCTCAACCTCAATATTAACCCTTCCCTGACCTGGGCGCAAATCTGCTATCTTCAAAGTCACACATCCTTTTATTACCACCTCGGCGGCGGCCAATATATATCTTTGCCTCACCGCTTGTAGCACACAATTCCCTGAGGCGGAAGAGTTATATATCCTCCGGATGGTTGTGTACCTACATGAGAAAGCTCCTTATATTCCTTATAATCCTCTTCCCGCTTTCAGGCTGCCTTAAAGAGAAGGTTCCAGACACTGACGGTGACGGCTGGGACGATGCGCAGGAGGTCAGGGCGGGAACCGACCCGACGAAGGTGGATACCGACGACGATGGGCTCTGGGACCCCCTGGACCCCAATCCCCTAGACCCTGCCATCCCCGGCAGGGAGGAAGCCCGGCAATCTGAAGATGCACCTCAGCCCGAGGCTGCTCCACCAGAGACTCCGCTTGCCACACCGCCTCATACCGCACCCGCAGCTATAGAAAAAAGTTACCTCGAACTTGTGCAGGGAGCCTCACCGACGCAGGTGGCAGATGTAAACCTCGGGGAGCAGATTTCAGAGCTTGCAGCAGCACAGGGTTATGTGGCCGTCGCCGGTAAGAAGGGCTTTCGTCTTTTCGACATTTACGGCAGGCAGACAGCCTTCTATCCCACGCAGGCAGAGCCAAAGCAGGTGGTGCTCTCGCCAGATGGGAGCATGGTGTACGGTGCCACAGAGGCATGGGAGCGCACCGTATATGCGATCTCCCAAAGCTCTGAGCTGATGTGGAAGCACATCGCCAGGGATGTTATTGAGAATCTCGCACTCAGCGGCAACGGCGAGGTGATTGCCTACTCCAGCTACAGGAATATCCACCTTCTCCATGCGAACAACGGCACACTCTTCAGGGAGATAAGCACAGACGTTGACATCTCCAGTTTTGTGCTATCTAAAAATGCGAGCTACGTTGCCGTGGCAGGTAAAGATGGGACAGTGAGCCTCTACACAGGTGATGGAAAGCTTCTCTGGGAGTGGGACGGCCACACCTTCAAGGTAGATATCCTTGACCTTGCGGTTAGCGGCGATGGGAGGTACGTTGTGGCTGGCACAAACTACTTTAAAGCACTGCTCTTCGACTCCACCTCTCCCCATACGCCTAAAGAGATAAAGACGGGAGCAGAGGTTATCCAGGTGTTTGCGGCACCGGATGACTCCTACCTCGCTGCCGTCTCATACGACGGGAACATCTACTACTTCAACACAGAGGGCGAGTTGCTGCTGAAGCGTAGCTATGGCAGGGTTTACTCACAGATAGCTTTCTCCCCTGCAGGCGGCTATGCCGCGGCTGACAACAGCATAAGACATATTTACTTCTTTAAATGAGGTGAGAATATGCAGGATTTGAGTATGGACCACACATTTATGCTGAGGCTACTGGGTAGTGCCTATATGGACCTGGACACCCTCTCCAGCGCCACCTTCAGCAACAGGCGCAAGACGCAGAGGCTGCTGGAGGAGCTCTATCAGCTGGGGCTGGTGGAGCGCCATTGGAATGGGAAGTGCTTTCTGTATAAGGCAAGGCGTCAGTAACCGAGCGTAAAGTCCTTGCCTTCGATGCGCACCACATTCTCCCCTTCCACAACGCGGCCGATAACCTGAGCACGGGTGGAGTGACGTCTGCATATATCTATTATCTTACCGCTCTCCTCCTCGCTGGTTATGATGCAGAAGCCCACGCCCATGTTGAAGGTCCTGTACATCTCATGCTCGGGTACGTGCGCCAGCTCCTGGATGAGCCCAAATATCCTCTGCGGCTCTGGCAGGGCATCGATGTAGTAGCCGTGCCCGGTTATCCTGGTCAGGTTTCCCAGGCCGCCGCCGGTGATATTGGCCAGGCCATGCACCTCAGCCTTTTCTAGGGCTTCTAGAACCTCGCGCACATATATCTTTGTGGGCTCAAGAAGCTCCTCGCCCGCTTTTCTGCCTGGGAATATCTCATCCTCTATGCCATAGTGCTCCAGTATCACCTTCCTGGCGAGGGTTAAGCCGTTGCTGTGTATTCCGGAGCTTTCCAGGCCTATGACCACATCGCCAGGCGCAACCTTCTCGCCCGTGATTATCTTATCCATCTCCACAATGCCCACGATTAAGCCGGCGAGGTCGAAGCCCTTAACCATCTCTGGCAGAGTTGCAAGCTCGCCGCCGGGTATGCTTATGCCCGCGATTTCGGCACCCTTCGCAAGCCCCCTGGCGATTTCCCCGGTTATTTTCGGGTCGGGCTCATCGATGGCAAGGTAGTCCAGCATGACGAGGGGCTCAGCGCCGACGCAGATTACGTCGTTGGCGTTCATGGCTATTAGGTCGATGCCTATGGTGTCGTACTTCTCCATCGCCCTGGCGACGAGGATTTTTGTCCCAACGCCGTCCGCGGAGAGAGCAAGCGCTCTTTTTTCGTCAAGCTTCACCAAGCCTGCGAAGTGCCCCACTCCCAGGAGGCTCTCCCCCACCTTGCCCCGGCGCAGGCTGAGCGTCGCCTTAAGCTGCTCGGCAATGGCGCGAATTGCAAGGCTCTCTCTGTCTATATCAACGCCTGCTTTTGCATAGGTCATTTCTTCTTCCATGCTGAGAGGTGGGCATGAGGGGTTAATAAGGGTTGTGCTGGTGATAATGTAGGTGTCCAAAATATATCCCTGAGATGGAGGACTGTGGGAAGCGTAGAAAAAGACATTTTTGATAGGCTTGATCTTGGAGTAGATCGGCTGGGGTCTATTGACAACAAGCTTGGTTCTATCGACGGCACTTTAAAAGAAAACACCTGTATTCATAAGTTGGGTGTGCAGCCACCACCAGGCTCTCACATCCTTCGAAAACCTTATAAAAACCCAGCGCCAAGGTAGCAGGGGTGCAACAATGAGGCTTCTTCTCCTTCACGTGGACCACATAGAGTTTAAAGCAAAGCAGAAGACAAAGGTCGCCGAAAAGGTTAG
>NZ_JBPMGE010000015.1:0-45766 GCF_054014795.1 Candidatus Pyrohabitans sp.
TTGGCAAATTTTTTATACCCCCTTAAGAAAACTCTTTACGGATGGGCGGGTATAAGATTAAAATAAAGGACATGCCGCCAGGGGAGAGGCCCAGGGAGAGGCTTATTAACCACGGTTCCGAGGCACTCTCCAGCGCCGAGCTCCTTGCTATTCTGCTCAGAACTGGCACAAAGGATGAGAGTGTCCTCAACCTCGCCTCAAGGATTCTGAGTGAATACAGCCTGAAAGACCTAGCCCGTGCCAGTGTTGGAGAGCTCAAGAAGATTCACGGGATAAGCGATGCAAAGGCGTGTCAGATAGCAGCGTGTTTTGAGCTCGCCCGCAGGGTGGCAGTGAGCAGCGCCGATGAGAGGCCCGTGATTAAAAGCTCTGCAGAGGCCTTTAGGGTGCTTCAGCAGAGACTTTCTCAGCGGAAGGTGGAGGCCTTTGCAGGTCTCTACATGAATTCTAAAAACAGGGTGCTGCGCTTTGCATACATATCCCAGGGTGGAATGGAGGCGAGTGTTGTTCAGCCCCGCGAGGTGTTCAGGATTGCCCTGGAAGAGGCTGCCACCCGCGTGATAGTGGCCCACAACCATCCCAGCGGGGACCCGGAGCCAAGTGAGGAGGACATAAGGATAACCCGGGCGCTCAAAAATGCAGGGGAGCTTATCGGCATTGAGCTGCTGGACCACCTGGTCATAGGAGATGGGCGCTACGTGAGCCTTCGCGACAGAGGTTATGTTTGAGAGGCGGAAGTGCACGAAATTGCCCAACCTTTTTATAATTCCTTTAAGATGGCACAGCACAGGTGGAAGGGAAGGGTGGTAAAATGGTAAAAATAACTGAAAGAGCTGTTGAAGAATTGAAGAAGATTCTTAAAGAAGAGGGTAAGGAAGATTATGGCATTAAGCTGTACATCGCCGGTGCAGGCTGCAGCGGCCCGAGCTACGGTATGGGCCTTGCCAAGGAGGCGGAGGAGGGCGAGAAGGAGATTGAGAGCAACGGGATCAGGTTATTCTTAAGCGAGGCTGTAGAGGCTCACCTTGAGGATGCTGAAATAGACTACATCGAAACCCCCTACGGCGCGGGATTTGCGGTTCACAACCCCAATGCTGAGAGCGCCTGCGGCAGCGGATGCTCATCCTGCCACTAGGATAATGTATGGGGTGCATCAAGGTGGGTGGTCACCTGGACTTTCAATATCCTCGCTGAGGGGTGATCAGCGGGACTTTACAGACTTTTCCTCATAGCTTCTTCGCCAGTATTCGACGGTGTGCTACTGGCAGCGCTCTCCGCAGGTGTGGTAAGTGACTTAAAGCTGGCCTTAGTTTTTGGGATGAGTGTATTCTCAGGTGTGGGATGTATAAGTGTAGCTGCCACCCTGCGAAAGAAGTTTTATGCTGTGGCTCTGGTCTATCTTGCCGTGGGTGCGCTCTCGCTTATAGTGGCGGTGTTCGCAGATGCTATAAGAAGTGCCATATTTCCTCAGTTCTACCTTTTCTCTGCGCTGTTGCTGATAACTCTCGGACTGGAGTTCCTTGGAATAAACGTGGGTATAAGAGCCAAGGAGGTGGCAAAGGTCGGCATCGCTGTGGCTTTAATTTACTCAATGCTCCATATCCCGGATGGGTTGAGCATGAAGTTGGAAAGTCACACAATCAGATTTGTACTCCTTTCAGTCGGGACCGGCTTCCTTTCCACCCTTCTCGGTGGAATTTTCCTCTACAGACGAACAAATCCAGAAATCCTCAGAATAATCTCAGGTGTTATTCTTGTGATACTCGGAGTAAAACTTTTGTGACCCATCCCGGAAAGTATATTACAGCGCTGCCTCCTAAGATTTTCGTATGAACACTGTAGCGCTGCTCGCAGGCATAGCGGCGGTTGAGTTCCTGCTTCTGCTGCACTACCGTCGTGCAGCAAGGCGAGAGCTTTCAATGCGTCAGAGCATCGCTTCGAGGCACGGCAGGATATACGAGCAGTTTCTGCCCTTTCTAAAGGAGTACCCCTACAGCGCAGAAAACTTCCGCTTCCTCGGCTCACCTGTGGATGGGGTGCAGTTTGAGGACGACAGGATAATTTTCATAGAGTTCAAGTCAGCAAATTCAAGGCTTTCGAAAGGGCAGAGCAGGATTAAAGAGATAATAAATTCAAAAAGGGTATACTTTAAGGAGATTCGGCTGAGGTAGTGGAGATGGGTGAGGAGATACTGGACGAGTACGACGCTGTAATCGAAAACGAGGTGAGGCTGTACTTCTCCCGCGCAAAAGAGGAGGCAAGCTACCATCCCTTCTTGGGCAGGCTGTATGAAAACCTCGCCGAATATGTGCTCAGGAGGGGCAGGCGTCTCGCGACGACGAGTGCGCTGCTCGTTTACTCTGGCATAAGGGGCGGGGTGGATGCAAATGCGAGAACCCTTGCGCTGGCGCTTGAGCTTTACCGCCATGCGATACTCCTCCACGACGACCTCGTTGATGGTGATGAAGAGCGGCGCGGGGGTAAGGCTTTCCACCGCCTTTTCGGGTTGGGTGAGGGCTTCGGTGAGGCTGCGGCGGTATTCACAGGCAATATGCTCTACGCCATGGCGTTTGAAGTACTTGAAGATGTGCCAAAATCGGAGGAGCTCCGCCGCCTGTTTGCACGTGCCTACCGCGAGGTTAATGAGAGTCAGGTGCTTGATGCCTACTTTGAGCATGTCGAGCCCAGCGTGGAGGAGTGGTATGCGATGGCGAGCAGGCGCGCACCCTCACTTTTCAGGCTTACACTGCTCGCGGGCGCTGTGCTTGCCGAAGCCGGGAGAGAAGACCGCGAGCACCTGGAGAGGGCGGGCACAGAGATAGGCTATGCCTTCGACATCCAGGACGACATCATAGGCACCTTCGCCACAAGGGAGCAATACGGGCGAGAGCCCGGCGGAGATGTGCTGCGCGGCAAGAAGCCCCTGCACATCGCCCTTGCGCTGGAGCTTGCTCCCGAGAAAGAGCGGGAGGAGCTCCGCAGGATACTCGCCTCGAGGAGCGCTGGCAGGGCGGAGATTGAGAGGGTTAAAGAAATCGTGCGGAGCTGCGGCGCTCTCGATGAGGCAAAGCGCATCGCAGGGCAGCACGCTGCGGGGGCGAAGACGGAGATAGGGAAAACCTCGCTGAGTGAAGAGGTTAAGCAGGTCTTCGCCGGCTTCATAGACTACGTTGCCGAGAGTCTGGAGTGGTATGCCTAGACTTCATCTGATTTTCTGATAGCGGCTACCGGGGCTAATCTAAGATTTCCGTTTCACTGAAATTCTTTCACAGCCTTCCAGCGAGCAGAAACAAAAACAAGCCTAAAGAAAATTCCGCCAGCTCCAGCGCCAGCAGCGCTGGTGGCGGAAGCTCCAAAATGCGCAGGATAAGCCTGCGGTACCACCCCGGCGCATAGCTGAGCCCGAGCGAAATGTACCGTCTTCCCAGCACCAGCGCGAGGGCTGCGTCCAGCATAAGGAACAGCCCCACCGCCTTCATAACAAGCGCCCCGAAATTCATCGCCAGCCCTCGCTCTTCTCCTCTGCAAGCCTTTTAGCGCACATTAGCTGCCTCCTGCTTGCCCAGCTGTGCACTCTCCTCCCCAGCAGCACCCACAACAGTCTGTTCCTGAGTCTGGGCACCTCGTAGACGAGCAGCTTTATTATGCTGCTCCCATCAGTTTCAGCTCTGGCTATCCAGGTTTCTGTGCCCTTTAATGGTCCCCCAGTGAACTCCCACACCACCCTGTCTTCGCCAACCTCAACGCACCTCGCTGTAAAGGTCCATGGCACAGCTTTGACTCTTAATGTGCTGCCCACCCCAACCCTTCCCCTATCTGGAGACCACTCGTGCCTCACAAAAGGCAACCCGTGGGAGGGCTCCCATATTCTAATCTTCTCCAGAGATGTGAACACCTCATGCACCGCCTCAGGAGGAGCAGAGGTGCGAACGGCAATAACGTCCTTCATCTTTCTGCCCCACTCAGCGCCACATACCTGCCAACAAAAAGCTCCTCGCCCTTCAGCAGATCAAGCACCAGCGGGGGGTCCTCCTCACTCGCTCTTCGCAGCTCCAAACCCCATCGCCTCCTTCACCCTCTCCACGTCTTCCCTTCCAGAGAGAATTTCCAGGAGCTTGAAGGCAACCTCAACGGCGGTGGCTGGCCCGGAGCTGGTTATGATGCGTCCGCTTACGGCGAGGGCTGCGTCAACCACGCTGGCACCCTGCTCCGCAAGATAGCGGGTGTGCACCCCACCGTCAAAGGGGTAGGTGGTGGCTTTCCTTCCCCTCAAAAGCTCCGCCTTTGCTATTGGCTTTGCGCCGACGCACACGCTTGCGATTGCTCCGCCGTTATCGTATATGGTTCTCATTGCCTCAAGCACCTCCCGCGAGTAGGCCTCGGTAAAGCCCCTGTCGTGGAAGCCTCCCGGCAGGGCAAAGGCGTCGAACTCCTCCAGGTCAAGCTCTCCCAGCAGGTGCTGCGGCTTCACCAGCAGGCTATGAGCCGCCCTAACCTCGCTGCGCAGACCCGTGGTGATAAGCTCCACAGCCTCAACGCCGGGGGTAACGCGCGTCCAGCCGAAGACGTCTATGAAGGCGGCTGCCTCCAGCTCCTCAAAGCCCTGGGCGAGGAAGAGGAGGACCTTCTTCATCTCAATCACCTGCTCTACCTCAGCATCTCCTCCGCCTTCTCCGGCGTTGCAAGGGGGTAAACTTCAAAGCTCGCGGGCACAATCGCCGACCACTCCGTCAGCAGCCTGTGTAGCTCGTCGTTGGAGGCCACGTCAAAGATTACAACAGAGCCCCTGCCCACCCTGGGGTAGAAGCACAGCAGCTTCTCCTCCTCAAGGCTGGCTATCCACTCCCTGAACTTCAGCCTCGCCGCCTTAACCTCCTCTGGCTTTGCGGTCTCCGGAGAGCTGACCACCAGGAAGAGCATCTTTCTAACCCCCCGACTCAGCTGTGTTGAGAGGTTACCCCGCGTTTCTTAAAAAGGTTTCGTGTTCAACTTTCAGCCGCGTGCTACTCCAAAATTTCCCGGAAGGCTATGCTTTAACCCCCACCAGAAATATTCTGTAGAACTTCAGCCTTACCACCCCGCGCTTATCTGCCTGCTCCTCAAAGCTCCTCCTCACCACTTCCTTAAAGGCTGAGATGTACGCCTCTGAAAGCTCAATGCCGTAGTACGCCGGGTTCAAATATCCCGCTGCCGCCCCGGAGGAGAAAATCCTGAAGGCTTCTTCAGGTGTGTGCTCCGTTGTGGTGGTCTCAATCTTTGAAAGCAGCACCTCAAACCCCGCCCTCCGGAAGAGGCGTGCATACTCCTCTGCCGTCTCGAGGAAAAACCAGGGATTCCTGAAGTGGTCGAAGATGCCCGCGGTTCTCTCGTCCTGCTTCACCCGCTCCACCGCCTCTATGAAATTGGGGGAGTACACCCTCTTCGCGGGTGCCTGCACACCAAGTCTGCCGCCACTGCGCAGGGCGGTGAAGCAGTTCCCCACCGCTCTCTCAGGGTCCCTGAACCACTGAAAGGCGGAGTTGCAGAATATCACGTCGAAGCACTCCTCGTAATCAAGCTCCTCCGCGCCTTTGATTTCGTAGATGATGCTTAGTCCTCTGCTTCTCTCCACAGCCCTATCTATCATCGCCGCCGAGGGGTCAACGCCCACGACCCTTCCCGCCGTCAGGTTCCTTATTCTCCTCGTAAGAGCACCGGTTCCGCAGCCGAGGTCGAGCACATCCTCATCGCCGGAGATTCTGAGCAGGGAGAGCAGCCTTTCTCCGGCGGAGCTCTGCACCGTCGCATGCCTCTCATACTCCTCCGCTATGTCCGAGAAGTTCAACTTTCACCCCTCGCGTCATCTTCAATCAAGTTCCCCCTTAAATTTCTTCCGCAGGCAACCTCAATACCTAAGCCCAAGCGCATTGTTGAAGGTATTCAGGAACATGTACAGCGACACTACAGAAACTATCTCTATAGTCTCACTCACCTCCAGTACTCCCCGGAGATTCGCCACCACTGGGGCTAATTTTTTCTAATTCGCTCAGCAGAGTCACCTCTACTTCCTTTACTTTTTTAAGTCTTTTATCGTTTGTAATGAAAACATATGCTCCAGCATATATGGCAGTGGCTATCTGGATAGCATCTGGTGTTCTAATTCCATACTTCGCCCTCAGTTTTGCGGCTTCTATTGCTATTTCACTGTAAACTGGATATACCTGTAGATTCCTTGAGTTTAGCAGTATTTCAGAGTACTTCTTAACCAAATCTTCACGGGTAAGCCGATAAGGCTGAACAAGAACCTCCAGTAGAGTTATTGTGGATGTAACACCCTCACATTCACCTTTATCTATTAACTCAAAAATGGGATCCACGACATTAGAAAATCTTTCACTCTCAATAAAATATATCAGCGGAGATGTATCTATCCCTATTACTTTGCCTGTTAGTTTCTTCAGTAGTTCCATGAAGACCTCTCACCCTCGATGTACTCCTCCACGTTAACACCCCTCCACACTTCCCTTCCAAGCCCCTTCAGCTCCCGAACACTCCTCCTTTTGACTCCCTTCTTCAGCATGAGTATAAGCTCTTCCATCAGTTTTATCTGCTCCTCCACCTTCATTTTTCTTATTTCCCTTAGCGTTGAATTTCTCAGTGGGGTGCCCAATTTTTCCACCTCTTTAATTGAGACCACAATTCTCATTTAAAAAGAATCTTCAAAAGAAAGTAATGACCTCTGCTTTCTCAGCTGCCTCAATATCCAGCTCGCATACCCTGGCCCCCAATACTCCTCTTGTATGCTATGGAGTGCTCTATATTTTTGTTTAAATCCTCGATCAGCTCGGAGTCGTAGGCTCCGATGGAGGCGCACACCCCGGGATGCCATCCCTCCATATCCTTCCACAGGCACCTGTGACATGGATTACCGCCTCATCCTCGCCCTCTTTAACTATCCTGCTTTTAACAGCCCCCCTTGCGGTTTTATAAAAGGTTAGCTTGGGCCACTGTATATAATGAAAAGGGATCCATAACCGAGGTCAGCTTCTCTTCCTGTAAATCACCTTTCCCTGAAGCCTTATTTCCTTAATCCTGTGGTAGGGTATCCTCGTCTCCCGTCCGCCTCGCTGAATCACGAAGAAACTCCTCTCAAGCGCAAGAATATCCTCGCCTGAGATGGTAATCTCATCGCCAGGCACACCGCGGTGCACATAGGTAATCTTCACCCCCTTCAAACTCTTCGCAGGATGCCACTTTAGCTCATCGAGGATGCGCTTTGCCATGGAAACACTTATTTGCGTTAAGGTTAATTTAAGTACCGATGAGCGCGAACCAGAAGGTAAAAGACTACATGTCCACCAACGTTATCACCATCTCCCCCGATAAGACGCTTAAAGAGGTTAAAAAGCTGATGCGGGAGACCAATCATGACGGCTTCCCCGTGGTGGAGAATGGGAACATAATAGGAATAATCACCACCCGCGACATGGTGCTCCGCGAGGGAGGCAAGTATGTGCGCGATGTAATGACCCGCGACGTTACTGTGACCTTTCCAGACACTCGTCTGATAGATGCAGCGAGGGTTATGTTCAGGCGGGGCTTCTCCCGCTTACCTGTGGTAGACCGGGACATGAAGCTGGTAGGCATCGTCACCATAACCGACGTAATCCGCTCCCACATAGAGCGCGCAACCCCTGGAAAGGTTAAGAAGCTTCAGGACTCGCTTGAGAAGCTCTATGGCGTTAAGAGCATTGTGCGCCTGGGCAGGGTTAAAATCTCTGAGCTCCTCCCAACGCAGGCGACAGTTCATCCTGATGAGTTCCGTGGCAGAGAATATGAGCTGACCCGCGGCCTGGCAGAGCCCGTGGTGGTAATAAAAACCGGCAATCGCCTTGTACTCGTCGACGGCCACCACCGTGCCCTTGCAGCGAAGAAGCTGGGAATAGAGGAGATAGACGCCTACATAATAGTGCTCAGCCGGGATATTGAACTCGGCCTTGAGCGCACCGCCCGTGCACAGGGGTTGAAAAGCATCGATGACATTAAAATTGTTGAAGAGACGGAGCACGGCATAGTCGCCGATATAGTCGGAGGAAAGCGAAAATGAGCTGCAACATTCTGGATGAGGTTTTTGAGGTCATCAAGCAGAGGAAAGCCAACCCTACGCCGGAAAGCTACGTTGCCTCGCTCATAGCCAATGGTGAGGACAAGATTCTGGAAAAGGTGGGTGAGGAGGCAATAGAGGTAATCCTCGCATCCAAAAGCGCTGACAAAGAGGAGCTGATTTATGAGAGTGCCGACCTGATATTCCACCTCATGGTGCTCCTCGCATCCAAGGGTGCTGATATGTCTCAGGTCTATCGTGAACTTGAGAGGAGGCGAAGGTAGTGGCCAAGTGCAGCTACTGCGGGGCAAGTGAAAGCATGCCCTTCACCTGCAAGTTCTGCGGTAGCAGGTTCTGCGCAGAGCACCGCCTGCCCGAGAGCCACGAGTGCCCAGGGCTGGTGGTGTACAAGGAATCCCGTGGAAAGGAGCCCGAGAAGTGGATATATGAACCCTTTAAGGCAGAGTACAAGCACCTCGCGGGGAGGGAGCCTGAGAGGGGCATTGCGGATAGAGTGCGGGAGTTCTTCTCTACCCTCGACGCACGCAAGGTGCTGTACATCCTAGTGGTGCTTATTGTGCTCAGCGTATTGCTGCGCTCCCTGGGGGTATTATAGCTACGCCCCGCGTATCCAGGCCTCGACCATCTCTCTCGCTACCTCGTCCGGATGCTGTACCGGCGGGGACTTCATGAAGTACGCTGAGGGTGCCTCCAGCGCCCCCGCAATTCCGCGGTCAAGGGCGAGCTTGGCGCACCTTATGGCGTCTATGACCACGCCTGCGCTGTTTGGTGAGTCCCACACCTCCAGCTTGAGTTCGATATTAAGGGGGACATCGCCGAAGCTTCTGCCCTCCAGGCGGATGTATGCCCATTTCCTGTCGGTAAGCCAGGCAACATAGTCGCTCGGCCCTATGTGCACATTGTCCTCGCCAATGTCGTAGTCCAGCATGGACGTAACTGCGCTGGTTTTGGATATCTTCTTGCTTTCCAGACGAGAACGCTCCAGCATGTTGTAGAAGTCGGTGTTGCCACCCACATTTAGCTGCATTGTACGCTCCAGCTTTACCCCGCGCGCATTAAAGAGGTTCGCAAGGGTGCGGTGCACAATTGTGGCGCCCACCTGAGACTTAATATCATCGCCGATGATGGGCACACCAGCCTTCTTGAAAACCTCCTGCCAGCGCTGCTCCCGCGCTATAAACACAGGGATACAGTTAACAAAGGCACAGCCCGCCTTTAGCGCCTGCTCCACATACCACTTGGTGGCGAACTCACTTCCGACAGGGAGATAATTCACAACCACGTCTGTTGCAGTCTCTTCAAGTACTCCCGCCACGTCCACCGTGGGCGAGGGGTGCTTCTCTATCTTCTCGCTCAGATACCTGCCCAGCCCGTCGTGGGTCATGCCCCGCATAACCTCAACTCCAAGCTCTGGAACATTGGCGAACTTCACAGTGTTGTTCGGCTCTGTGAAGATCGCCTCGCTCAAATCCATTCCCACCTTTCTCGCGTCTATGTCAAAGGCAGCGCTGAACTCTATGTCACTTATGTGGTAGTCTCCAAGCTTTACATGCATCAGCCCGGGAATGCTTTCGTCTTCCCCGGCCTTCCTGTAGTACTCCACCCCCTGCACCAGCGAGGAGGCACAGTTGCCCACACCAATTATAGCCACTCTCACCTTTCCCATGAGTGCTCACCGGTGTTTTATGTTCATAAAATAGTATAAGTATTTTATGGTCATAAAATAGTGTTTAAATATCTCTGCACTAAAGCTACATATAATGGGAGAACATCTTCAGATGCTGCTTGTCATGCTGGGCACGCTGTTCATGGCAGCGGCGGCGGTTAAATATGCCCGAATTCCGGGCCAGATAATTTACAGCAGATTGTGGAAGGCTGCAGGATTACTTATAGCTCTATTCCTTATTGGCTATGTGGCCTACTTCTATGAGCTTTTCCTGGGATTAAGACTGGTGGAAGAAACCTATATAATAGCCCTTATTTTCCTCCTTGTGGCGGTGTTTGTGCTTATTGTCATGCATATCAGCGAGTACACATTCAGAGAGCAGATGAAGCTCAATGAGAGGCTGAAGGAGTATGCAGATAATCTCGAGAAGAGGGTGGAGGAAAGAACCAGGGAGATTGAAAAGACAAAGAATTATCTGCGTCTTCTGATGGACAGCATTCAGGAGGCGCTTGTGGCGATAGACATGGAGTTCAGGGTAAGGGAGATGAACAAGACTTTTGAGGAGCTCACAGGGCTGAGCCGTGGAGAGCTTATCGGAAAATCCTGCAGCCAGATTCCAAAGGGCAGTATAAATATCTGCGCTGCCCATGGTTCCTGTCTCATGGAGGAGGTGATAGCCACCCGTGCGCCTGTGAGCTTCCTGGGGAAGGTGGAGGATGCAGAGGGAAGAACTAGATACTTTGAGGTGTTTGCGTATCCGGTGTTCAACAGCGGAGGTGAGGTGGAGCAGATAATTGAGCTGTATCGCGACGTCACGGAGAGGGTGCTTGCAGAGGAAAAGCTGCGCAGATATGCGGCACAGCTGGAGCAGAGCAACAGAATAAAGGACCTCTTCCTCGACATACTGCGCCACGACATACTCAATCCCGCGGGGGTTGCAAGGAACTTTGTGGAGCTTCTGGAAATGGATGCGCATACCGAAGAAGAGAGGGAAAATATCGAGGCGGTAAAGCGGAGTATTGACAAGCTTATTCAGATAGTTGAAGACGCCTCTCTGCTGGCAAAACTGGATGCAAGCAGGGGCATGGAGCTGACGACGCTCAACCTTGCCGAAGTTATAAAGCGCGCCGTGGATGAAGCCAAGCCCCTGCTTGAGGAGGGGGGCATGAAGGTGGAGCTTAATTTTAAAGAGGAGCTGCCCATAAGGGCCTCGAAGATAATAGAGCATGTGTTCCTCAACCTCCTCACGAATGCAGCCAAGTATGCCAGCAATGGCGGGAGGGTGGTGATAGAGGTAAAGGAAGAGGGTGACAGCTACCTGGTGGCTGTTAAGGATTTTGGACCTGGGATAGCTGATGAGTTCAAGGAGACGATTTTTGAGAGATTTACAAGAAAGGAGAAGCGCGGTGTTATGGGCACAGGTCTGGGCCTGGCCATAGTGAAGCGGATTGTTGAGCTCCACTCCGGCAAAGTCTGGGTGGAGGACAACCCCGAGGGAGGGAGCATATTCTACGTAAGACTGCCCAAGGGTGTGGATACAAATTTATAAGCCCACGCCAATAGTTACTCATGCCTCTGCAGCGTCTGAGAAATAAGACAACAAAGGAGGTGCTCTGGTTATACATACTCAGGCTCCTGAAGGAGCGGGAGCTTTATGCCTACGAGATCAAGCCTCTTCTCAAGGAGAGGTTTGGAATCTCACCAGCGCTGGTAACACCCTACGTGGTGTTATACCGCCTGGAGGGGGAGGGTTATGTGGAGGCGAGGCGCAGCAATAACAAGAAGTACTACAGAATAACCAAGAAGGGGGAGAGGCTTCTCGAGGAGGGCATCGCCTACCTGCGCTCAGTAATTGAGAAGCTTGAGAACCAGCGCTAGCTTTCTGCAATTGTTTACCCAACCACTCTGATGTACTCTCCCTCTGCTTCCCGCGTTGTGCCCACAACGAGGCGGAGGTAACTTCTCCTGCGCGAGACCACCTCCTCAAGGCGGCCCCTCGCAAGTATCCGCTCGCCTTCGAAAGCCTGCCCGGCGTAGGTGTGGCTGTAGGCCACAATTTCCTCAACACCTTCATCGCTGCAGCTCACCGCATAGCGCGCCGGATAGTCAAAGGCGAGGGAGGCATCCTCCACCGCGCAGTTAACCTCAGCCATGCCGAGGTGGGTGTAGCTCTCCTTCCCCCAGCTCTCATCGCACCTCTCCCTGACCAGTAGGAGGTCGAAGGTTGTGCCTTTGAAGCTCGCCTTGTGAAACTTCCGCCGCTCGTGCCACAGGAAATCCGGAAAGCTCAGTGTTTTTTCGCCGGGGAAGCGCTTCTCATAGGCGCGCCGCCACTCGGCCAGGGTAAGCTCCTGTATGTGCGCATCGCCCTCCTCAATCAACTCCGCAAGCAGGGCTCTCGCCCTGCGGTGGTTCTCCCTGCCGTAAATCACAAGGTCTATGTCCGACGCTGGCAGGTGCAGCCTAGCGAGCAGTGAGCCGGTTACACCCAGCCTGCTCGCAGGCACCACACCAGAAAAGACCTCTGCGAGTTCAGCGGTCTTTGCCTCCAGGGAATCTCCCGGCTTCTCCAAAATCTCCGCCAGCCTTTCCCGTGGGCTCAGCACCTTCTCCACCCTGGAGGAAGGTACCGCCTGGAGGCGCGCTCCAGCGTGGCTTAAAATGTACTCAGGGAAGTGCTCCTGCAGGTAATGGAAGGACTGTTCCGTCGAGGCCACCTTGCAGTACCCCCTCCTCTCGCCATGGTTAGAGGGATAGTAGCGCAGGAATGCGAGGTAGCGCTGCGGAGGGTGGACATAACTCACAACCGCAAATATCATGCCCTCATGGGTCACTATGAAGTCCCTCAGCCTTACTCCGGCCATGCGCTAAGCACAAAACTTAACGCGTGCAACTAAGAGCGAAGTCTCAGCCAGAGCAGGGATGCGTACCCCAGGCCGATGGCAAAGAAGTAGTAAATAGCGCGCGAGAGCAGTATGCCGGCGAGGGCAGCGCTTCCGGAGACGCCTGCGCCTGCGAAAAGCGCCACCATCGTCGCCTCTGTTGCACCCACGCCGCCGGGCAACAAACTCGCCATGCCCACCAGGATTGCCACAGTCTTCACAGCGGTAATGAGCAGCAGGGATACGTTAACCCCCAGCGCCAGGAAAACTAGGTATGTCTTCAGGTAGGAGGTTAGCCAGATGGCAAAGGAGAGCAGCAGGTTTGCCACGAGGGCACGGCGCTGCGTTGTAAGCTCCCTGAAGGTGCACAGAAACAGCTCAAACCTTGCGGAGACGAAGCTCTCAAATGCAGCGTAGCTGCTGAACCTCCTTCTGAGCATCTCAAGCGGAGGGAGATGGTACACAAAGCGGAGCACCCTCGCCTGGGCGGCGTCGCTTCGCCTGAGGTAGGTGGAGGAAATTGCGGCAAGGACAAGCACAAGCAGGAGAACCTCCCCTAAAAACTTGAGTACAGGAGGTATCTCCAGGAACAGCCAGAGCATAAATATTGAGGCCAGAGAAAAGGTGAAGAAGGCGGTGTAGTTTCCTGCCTTGTCCATCATAACTGTTGCCATTGCGGCGCTCTTCTTGATTCCAGCCTCCCTGGCGAGGTAGTAGGCGCGCAGGGGCTCGCCGCCCACATTTGCTCCCGGTGTGGAGGTGCTCACAAATAAGCCTGCGAGCAGAATCACAAAAATTCGCGAGAAGCGCACATCCCCTGCGATGGATTTGATTAACAGCAGCCACTTAAAGCTCCAGAGCAGAAATCTTGCGATGGTTATGCCTATCGCGAGGGCGATGAATTCGTATCTCGCCCCTGAGGCGAGGGCCAGTGCCTCACGCCAGCTTATCTTTCCGGCTGCGCCTATGAGGAGGAGGGTTACCAGGATGAGAACCAGCAGATTGAGCTTCACCGCCTTCATACAACACCTGACCACATCACGTTCTCATGGATTAGTTCTCTTCACCTACCTCTTTCAATACGAGCTCCAGAAGCTTCTCATCAATATAATACCCTTTAGACATGATTTCCTGCAATCTATCCCCTACTCTATTTATAAAACCTCTCCTCTTGGCCTCTACAAGTAGGCCAAGTGTTCCTCTGATTTCCACCCCAAGTTCACCTGCAATTTTCCTGCCCTTCCGTTCATCGATGAGAAGGATATCATCGAGAGTTTTAGCAAGTGATATGGCTTCAGCCTCCCCTTCATCAAGGAACACCCTAAGCACCTTTGTAAGCTCGCCTTCAACAACTCTTACGCTTATCCATGGATTCGCTTGAAGCAGATGAACCCCTTCCCTCTTTGTAAGCAGTTCTTTTTTCACCGCCTCTGGTATGAGCACCTGCCCATAAAGCGCCTTAAGAAGGGACAACAGGTGGGTTTTGTAGAGGATTATCAATGGTCCGGTATCGGCGATCATAGTGACTTAAGTTCTTCTTCAAGTTCTTCAGGTGTAATATTGGTAAAGCTCTTCTTTCTCTTTCCAAGCTCATAAAGGAAGTCCCAGACATTCAGCCCTGCTAACTCAGCTGCCTGTTTTAAAGTTAACTTACCTTCTGCATATAGTTCACTGGCTAAGATTACCCTTATCTCTTTCTCATTTATGTCTATGGGTAACTTTAAAGAAACTTCTGTCATAGTTATCACCCAGAGGGTTAACATTAACGATATTCTTTGAAGTATTATCCTATCCTCATACAACACCTAATCACACATGAAAAGATTTAAATATACTGCAGGCGAAAATCCAAATTGCAAACTGGAGGGAGGATTCTGCGGCCGGTGCATCTCTACAGGGTAGGTTCCCTTAAATCTGCACTTATCAATGGGATATTTGGATTCACGTCCATCATGTTCTCGGTTTACTTTCTCTTAAATAATGACATTTCCCAGTTTGCAGTGCTGTTTTTCCTGGGACTCGCCTTTTTTGTACTTGCAATAAAAATTTCCGACATCACAAAATAACCGTCCGTTGGCATTCGTGCGATGTACCTTGTCAACATGTTTGTAATTGTTATTTCAGGATTATGGCATGTCGGGAAAGAGGTTGCAGGCAATGCAGGTGAAGTTATACGATACAACGCTGCGCGACGGGGCGCAGTCTGAGCATATCTCCTTCTCGGTAGAGGATAAACTTCGCATTGCCGCAAAGCTGGATGAGCTCGGGATACACTATATAGAGGGCGGATGGCCGGGCTCGAATCCCAAGGACGTGGAGTTTTTCAAAAGTGCAAAGAAGCTTGAGCTGAACACCGCCCGTCTTGTAGCCTTCGGCAGCACCCGCAGGGCAAAGGTTAAGGCAGCGAAGGACGCGAACCTCCGTGCCCTCGTGGACAGCGGCGTTGGCACGGTGACCATCTTCGGCAAGAGCTGGGACCTGCATGTCAGAGCTGCGCTCAAGGTTGACCTTGAGGAGAACCTGGCGATGATTGCAGAGAGTGTGGAGTTTCTCAAGGAGCACGGGCTGGAGGTGTTCTTTGATGCAGAGCACTTCTTCGACGCCTACAAGGGCAACCCCGACTATGCTCTCGCCACGCTGCGCGCTGCCGAAGATGCAGGGGTGGACTGCCTGGTGCTGTGCGACACCAACGGGGGAACACTTCCCTTTGAGACGATGGAGATTATGAAGGAGGTGAAGCGCAGAGTTGGAGCGCCTCTGGGCATACATGCGCATAACGACGCCGACACTGCGGTAGCGAACTCGATTATTGGTGTGAGAATTGGCGCTGTGCAGGTTCAGGGCACCATAAACGGTTACGGCGAGCGGTGCGGTAATGCAAACCTCTGCTCCATAATACCCAACCTCAAGCTCAAGCTGGGCATTGACTGCATCGGCGACGAGCAGCTGCGAAGGCTCACAGAGGTCTCGCGCTTCATCAGCGAGATAGCCAACCTGCCGCATCAGCACAACCTGCCCTATGTGGGAAGCTCAGCCTTCGCCCACAAGGGAGGGATTCATGTTGATGCAGTTTACAAGGCGCCGCGCACCTATGAGCATGTGGACCCTGAGAGTGTTGGCAACGAGCGCCGCTTCCTGGTCTCTGAGCTCTCTGGCAGGACAAACATATACGTAAAAGCCAGAGAGTACGGTATCGCCCTGGAGAAGGATTCCCCTGAATTAAAGCTCATACTCCAGAAGCTCAAGGAGATGGAGAAGCAGGGGTATCAGTTCGAAGGTGCAGAGGCGAGCTTTGAGCTGCTAATGAAGCGTGCCCTTGGCCTGACAAAACCCTTCTTTGAGCTTGAAGGCTTCCGCGTAATTGTGAGCACAGAACGCGAGGGACTGCGCTCCGAGGCGACGGTGAAGGTGAGGGTTCGCGATAAGTATGAGCACACCGCTGCGGAGGGCAACGGCCCTGTGAATGCCCTGGACAATGCGCTGCGCAAGGCGCTGGAGAAGTTCTATCCGGTGCTGAGTCAGGTGTACCTCACCGATTACAAGGTGCGCGTTCTCGACACCCACGAGGGTACAGGAGCCAAGGTGCGCGTGCTTATAGAGAGCAGTAACGGCAGGCAGAGCTGGGGCACCGTTGGAGTCTCTGAGAACATAATCGAAGCCAGCTTCCTCGCCCTCGCCGACAGCATTGAGTACAAGCTGATGAAAGAACAGGAAAACTGAAACTTTATATACCACCGGGGGAATCTTTAATCCGGAATGGTGGAAAAAATCCATGCTCTGGTGGCTGCCGCTCCCTTGGTACTCATGGTTTCTGCAGTGTCCTTGCGCGACTATGCGCCTGGCGAACCAGTGAGCTTTGTGCTGAGTTTTGCAGTGATTTTTCTGGTGCTCATGCTTGACCACATATTCGAAAGCCTCGGTGGTTGAAATGAAACTTATGTGCCTCTCCCTTGCGACTGTTCTGCTCTCCCTTGCTGCAATGAGGGAGGCACTCATTATGGGAGAACCCAGGCTTGTGGGCACATACCTGGGTGCCGCCTTCCTATCACTTGGAGCTTCGCTCTATGTTGTGAGGTATGAGCTTCTGGATGAGCTTCTGGCCGACTTCCTGGAGAGGCGAAGCAGGGTGGGAATAATCTCCAGCGAGAAGGGATTCATCAAGGGCACCCTGGGGATTGCTATAGTTGCAATAACCATCAGCAGCTTTGCACTTATCCTGAAGTACCTCTCGGGGGGTGGACAATGAGCCTCTCGGCAAAGCTGATAGACTGGCTGGATGAGAGGCTCGGGATTCGCAGGGACATAAAACGTGCCCTCCGCAGGACTGTGCCAAAACATGCCTCGAATCCTGTGTACTGCCTCGGCGGCATAGCCTTCTTCGCCTTTCTGATAGAGGTGGTCACAGGCATAGCCCTTGCGAGATACTACCAGCCAGATGCAGCTCTCGCCTATGAAAGTGTGCGCATGATAACCTATGAAGTGCCCTTAGGCTCCCTGGTTAGAAGCCTCCACTACTGGGCAGGCAATGTTATGATTGCGGCAGTGCTCCTGCACATGCTCAGGGTTTACTTCATGGGTGCCTACCGCAAACCCAGGGAGCTTAACTGGCTTGTTGGTGTGGCACTCCTCCTGCTTACCCTCGCCTTTGGGTTCAGCGGCTATGCCCTGCGCTGGGATGTTACGAGCTACGGCGCCACAAGTATTGTTGTGCTCGCCCCTGCTTCCCTCCCTCTGGGCGGTGCATGGTTGGTGAAGGTCTTCCTAGGCGGAGCTGCAATAACCGGAGAAACCCTTCCAAGGCTGTATTTCCTGCATGTCTTTCTCATACCCGTGGCCGCCTTTGCACTGATACTCATCCACTTTCTGATTGTAAGGAGGCAGGGAATAGCAAGCTACCTGTGAGGTGTTGAGATGAGCGAACAGAGGATACCCTTCTTTCCCTACCAGATGGTTCGGGAGCTGGCAGTCGCCAGCTTTGTGCTGGGCATTTTAATTCTTCTTTCGGCCTATCTTCCTGCACCCCTCGACCAGGAGGCCATGCCAGGGGAAATCACTGCAATAGAGCCCCAGTGGTACCTCTCTCCCCTCTTCGGTTTACTCGCCCTCTGGGGCAGTTCAGCCAATCTGAGTATGGTCGTGGCTCTACCTGTGGCGGTGCTCATATTGATACTTCTCCTCCCCTTCATAGACCGCGGTGAGAAAGAGGTGGCAAAGCCTCTGCAGAGACGTGCCTGGAGCATCGCAGGCATCGCCTTCGTGCTGTTCATCCTTTACTTTGCCTACTACGCCTACACCACAGGCGTTGCCAGCTATGCAGCATTAAAATGAAAGCCGAGATTGGTGCCAAGCTTACTGCGGTTGCACTCATGACCTTAGCCGTGGAGAGGCTATTTACCGGCAGTCTGGCTCAGGCTCTGCTCCTTGCCCTCTCCGCCGTACTCCTCATACACCTGTCTGTAAGGGTGCGCTGTTGCTCAGGGGGAGGGTGAAGCAGAACTTGCTTCCCTTACCGGGCTCACTCTCCACCCATATGCTCCCGCCGTGCAGCTCCACCAGGCGTTTTGCCAGAGCAAGTCCCATACCTGTGCCAGGGTAGCACCTGGTGGAGGAAGAGTCCACCTGATACAGCGGCTCGAATATCCTTTCAAGGTGCCGCTCTTCTATGCCTATCCCTGTGTCTTCAATGCAGACCACCACAGAAGCACCACCCTTCATTTGATATCCCTTAACCCTCACCTCCCCACCTTCGCGGTTGAATTTTATCGCATTGTCCAGAAGGTTGTTGAGCACATGCTCAATGCTATTCACATCCACCTTCACAGGAGGTAGCTCCCTGTCAAGCTCCAGATATATCTTAATCCCCTGGTGAGCCGCCATGCTTTCCTTGCTCTCCACCGCCTCTCTTATGAGATCCTCGAGGCTGGCAATCTCAAAATTAAGGGAGACGCCCCCTCTATGTATCTCTGCCACCTTCACCAGGTCGTCTATTATGTGTTTCTGCTTGTCGAGAGCCTCCGCTGCCTTTTTGAGGTAATCTCTTGTGCTATTGTCCACATCGTTCATAACAAGCTCTATAAACCCTCTTGCCACAGTCAGCGGGGTTTTAAGTTCATGGCTCACATTTGAGATTATATCTGTTTTGATCCTGTCTATTTCACGGAGGTCATTATAGGCAAACTTCAGCTCCTCATGCGCCTTCTCCAGATCCTGGAGCATGTTGAAGTAGGCGTCTTTGCTCTGCTTTAGCATCTCCTCATATCGCTTTCTTGGCGTAATGTCCCGCACTATGGCTGTGAATCCAAGCTTGCCAATTGAGGTTAGGGTCATCTCCACGTCGATAATGCCTCCATCTTTTGTACGCATCTTGAGCTCCCCCTGCCTTGCAAAGCCCTCTATCCTTGCCTTTTTAAGAAGTTCTATGAGCTCTTCCCTTACCTCTTCAGGAAAGAGGCTCTCAAATGGCTCGCCCGCAACTTCAGCCTCGCTATATCCGAGGACATCCTCTGCCCCCCTGCTCCACATGACTATCTCACCACTGGCACTGAAATTTATCACTGCATCCCTGGAGGCATGTAGGATTGCACGCAGCTCCGCAGTGCGCTCATCCACGAGATCCTTCAGATGTTCTGAGTAGCGCCTCAGCTGCATTGTTCTCTCCTCGACGATCTTCACAAGTTCTTCTGTGTGCCTCCTGAGCTCAGCTTCAAGGCCTATCTTTCTGCTGACCACGTATGCGAAGGTGGTTGAAAGTACCGGGGCAAGAAAGATCATGATGTGAAAGGTAGTAACCAGAGGCTCATCTCTGGTGAGGTGGGCAATAAGCCCGCGTAACCCCGCCATGAATTTGTACTCATAGACGAGGTAGAAGATGAGCAGAAACCAGCCGCTTGCACCTATGGCGATACTCAGCCTGTAGGTTTTTATTGTGGTGGTGAGCTCTTTTAGAAAATTAAACATCACAACTCGCCTCTCAACCTCCGAATTTCTTCACGAAGCTTTGCTATCTCATTTTTGAGCTCTATCATCTTCATTTCCCTTCCAATTGCCATGTTGTAAAAGTCCTCAAGCTCACGCACCTTTCGCTTCAGCTCCTCCTCTGCCTTAACCTCCCTGGTTATATCCTTTGATATCCCAACCATGCCTATGGGCCTGCCACTTGCATCCTTGAGCAGGGAGAGGGATAGGCTGATATCCACCAGCTTTCCGTCCTTTCGGTAAATTTTCATCCTGTAGTTTCTTATTGCATCTTCGAGGTACTCCAGGAGAAACTCCTCCATCCTCTTCCTCTTGAGCCTGAACTCCTCTGGATGAAGGTCGTATATGTTCTTACCGAGCATCTCCTCCGCAGTGTAGCCAAACAGCTTCTCTGCCCCTTGGCTCCAGAAGGTTATCCTGCCCTCAAGGTCGGTTGCCACTATTGCATCTCCAGAACTTTTCATTATGTTGTTGAGAAATTCTCCGGTCTCCTTCAGTTTCTTTTCAAGCTCATATCTTTCGGTTATGTCATTCACCACCTCTAAAACAAGATTAACCTCATCCCTGTCGTTTTTAAGGGGATAAGCATTTATCTCGGCGTAATACGTTCTTCCACTCCTGGTGTGATGCCTGTGCACCACGCTAAAGGGATTTCCTGTGGAAAAGACCTCGAGAACTGGGCATGACTCTTTTTCCTCGGCACAGGGCCAACCCTGAAGATGCGCCACCTCATAGCACTTTTTGCCAATAATCTCTGCCTTGCTCATGCCGCACATCTCAGCGTAGGCCCTGTTGGACATTAAAATCCTGTATTTATCATCAATAACGGCAACGCCATGCCCCAGGCTCTCCACAATTCTCTCAAGGAAGTCTTTGTTCCGCCCAATCTCGGGCATGGCTCTCTCTTCAGTTACATCACGGATAATTGTTAGAACCTTCTCTCCCTTCATAACAATGGGGAGCCTTGTGATGCGATACAGCCTGCCTCCGTGTTCCATGCCTTCGGCACTCTCTGTAAGGGAGGGAAACACCTCAAAAAGCTTTTTTCCTGTTATACCATCCCCCAGGCCCGAAAGCTCTGCAAAACTGCGGTTGGCAAGCACTATTTTGAAGTCCTTTTCGATTACAGCTACAGCATCATCCAGATTTTCCAGAATGTCTCTCCAGAGTTTGAAGTGCATTTCTTTCATACAGTGCAACCTATTATTATATAGTGTCAAAATTATTTTTAACTCTTTTGATGGGTGAGCTTTTTTATTGAGTATTGTAATACTTTATGCAATGAGATACATACTCTTCCTGCTCATCCTGCTCCCCTGTGCCCATGCAGAGGAATTTATGGCAGAGCAGATTACAGTCTTCTCCTCTCCGATGGGAGCGCTGCCTGAGCTAACCAATTTCATCGCCTCGGCCGACACCTCGCTTTATGTCAATGGCTACACCTTCACCAGCGAAGAGATAGCGGCGGCGCTGCTCAGGGAGCTCCAGGAGGGGACCCACGTCGTACTCATGGTGGACAGGGTGCCGGTGGGAGGCATGCCGGAGAGGGAACGGATTCTTTTGAGTACACTTGCCGCACAGGGGGCGGAGGTCTATCTCTACGATGGCTCCCTCAGGTTCAACCATGGGAAATATGTAATCGCAGACAACACAAGCGTGCTCATAACAACCGAAAATTTCGGAAACAGCGGTTTTCCAGTCGAGGGTACGGGCAACCGTGGATGGGGTGCTGTGATATTTAGCGATGAGCTTTCAAGATTTCTCGCTGGGATTTTCTTCTTTGACCTGAAGCAGAGTGTGAGGTATGAGGATAGGAGGGATATGCTCATAGCCGCACGAGAGGCAGAGCATCGCTCCACCGGTAGGAGCTTCAGGGGTAATTTTCCCGTGGTTGCTGTTGTTGCCCCGGATAATGCGATAGATGCCACGCTTTCTCTGCTTCGAAGCGCAAATCGCTCCCTGTATGTGGAGCAGTTCTATATCTACACCTACTGGGGCAGGGCAAAGGAGGGCTCGCCTGAGAGGACGCCAAACCTCTTCCTGGAGGAGGTGATTAATGCGGCTAGACGCGGGGTGGAGGTCAGGATACTCCTGGATTCAACCTGGTACAATTTGAAGAAGGGGGACCCCAGGAGCAACCTGCGCACCGCACGATATGTGAATGAGATTGCGCAGAGGGAGAACCTCAATCTGGAGGCGCGCCTTGCGCGTCCGGGTGATGGAATCAATAAGTACCACCTGAAGGGTGTTGTGGTGGATGGCAGGGCGGTGATGCTGGGAAGTATGAACTGGAATGAGCACTCGCCGAAGAAGAACCGCGAGGTCAATGTGATAATCTACGGCGAGCCGGCGCGCTACTTCGAGAAGCTTTTCCTTGAGGACTGGAAGAGGAGTGGAGGGACGGAGGGCAAGCTTCGCCGTGAGGTTGCGGTGCTGCTTGCAGTGGTCCTTCTGGTGCTGGCCCTCAGGCTGCGGAGAGGTAGGTGATTGGTTTCAAATTATATTATCACTTAATTATCGTCCTATATCCTTTTCCATAAAATATTTATTATAAAATAAAAAACTTTTAATATGCAAGTTGAATATAATGGATTTGACGAAACAGGTAGCCTCGGGAATGATATTTTCTTTATTAGAGTTGGACTTGATAGAAAAAACTACTTCAGAGCTTATATATATAATATTTTGCACTTCGGCGAATTAATAATCAATAAATACGATTTGAAGAGAAAACCGGTCAAACAGAAAAATAAATACCTAAGAAGTATATTAAATGATCCTGTTATCAATGTGGATAATTATGTCTTACCAAAAGAGAATCAAGTACATATTCTTCGTTCTTTAATGCTTAGGGATATGAAAAAATTATTTGAATTCAGAAAAGACCTTATTGCCGCCTTTTTATGGGAGAAGGAAGAATTTATAAACTCTTTAAAAGTTGGTGGTTTTCCAGAATTCAAAAATATACCTGATTTTATGTCTCACCTACGAAATTATGAAAACCCACATTTATACCTCGAATGGTTTATCAAGTCATATTCTTATAGAATGATTTTTCCACATCTTGCTCAAACTTCCAGAATATTGCGAAACCCTCATATCACCAGTGATTATAAGGTGATCTCTTTTATAGATGGTGGACGTCCTTTTTGTTTTTGGTACGATTCTTTTCTTAGAAATTCAAGAAGAGATTCAAAATTTGACATCGCTAAAACGCCTATATTTGGGATAAGCAACGGGGATGAATATTTTCCAGTTGTTATGATGGCTGGAAATATTGCAACTTTGTGGAAATCTCATTTTTATCCACAAGGGTTAAGACAAGTTCCAATGTGGAAAAAAGATTTTGATTTTGAATCATTTTATAATGAATTTGTTAAATCTCTTTACCCTCCAAAATACTTTAATAGAGTGTTGTTTATTGGCCAAATTCCTAAGGAATTACAATATTCGATCCCAATGATATTGCATCGGGAGGATTATTACTATAACATATATGAACCCTTCAGAATCCACCATACTACGAAGGGAAGTAGTATAAATTCCTTTGAACGGAAAATGGGGAAAATTACTGGGAATGATATAATTATAAGCGGTAGAATTTTAACACGCCAAGATAGGAAAGTTTGGGAAGAATTTATAGAAAGAGGTCTTGATGAAAAAAGTCAGCATATAATGGAATATCAAGATAAATTTAACACTTTTTTAGACATTCTTCAGGGACAAACAGAAATTACGAATTTAGATAATAATTATAAAGAAAAAATTATGAAAAGAACAGATAGAATAAGGAAACAGATGAACGATTTTTTTGAAAAAATAAAATAATATAAGATATTGGTGGAGACGGACAGGGCGCACAGATAAAGCCCCCTGCGTCTTATACCACCTCTACTTAATGGTAGAAAATTACCTATATATAAGTTTTTCGTTAGATCTATTGAAACATGCCTGTTATCAATTGATCCAAACTAAGCTCCTTTTATGCCTTATCCATTCCATTTATACAGCATTTAGGTTATAAATTCAGTGCTCCAGGTAGGTGATTCCCGGCACCCTGGCTATGACCATGCCTTCGAGGGTTATAGGCTTCAGCTGCTTCGCCAGCTTGACCGCCTGCTCCAGGCGGTACTCGCTCTCTGCGTAAATCTCCATGAGCGTATCGCCCTTCTTCACCTTCTCTCCCTTGGTTATGTTGAGAAGTATCCCCGCGCCCTTATCCTTCGGCGAACCCGCCTCCCTGGCGATTCTAACCAGGGAGCGGTTGGATATGTGTATCACATAACCCTCGCCCTCACTCTGTATGGCCTCACGGTACTCGCCAACAGGAATATCCTCTGACTTGATATTCTCATCCCCACCCTGAGCTGCGATTATCTCCTTCATCTTCTTCAATGCCTTGCCCGAGCGCAGAATCTCCTGTGCCGCCGCCTTGCCCCTTCCTCTGCTCGCCACACCACCGGCTTCCAGCACTATGCCAGCAAGCTCCAGAGACTTCTCCACGAAGCTGCTCGGTCCTGTCCCCTTCTCAAGGGTTGCAAGCCCCTCCCTGGCCTCCAGAGCAGGGCCTATCGCCCTTCCAATAGGTTTATCGCCGTAGGTTATGGCGCACTCAACATTTATCCCTATCCTCTCTCCCAGTTCGATAAACTCGCGGGCGAAGCGCTTTGCCTCTTCCATCGTCTTGACCTTGGCTTCGCTTCCCATGGGTATGTCGATGACCACAAAATCAGCACCCACCGCATACTTCTTTGCCATGACGCTGCACAGGGCTAGATGGTGGGGGTCAACTGCAAGGGGGTACTCCACCTGAATGAAGATGTCGTCTGCCGGCGCAAGGTTGAGGCCACCTCCCCAGGCGATAATCCCATTCACCCTGTCCACAATCTCCTCAATCTCGCGCACTGAGAAGGTTACGGGTGCGAGAACCTCCATAATATCCGCGGTGCCAGCAGCCGAGGTAATCGCCCTGGAGGAGGTTTTGGGTATCACAAGCCCTGCGGCGGCCACGATGGGTACGATGAGCAGGGTAATCTTATTCCCGGGTACGCCGCCAATACTGTGCTTATCGAACACCGGCCTGCGCCTGAGCTCCAGCATCTCTCCGTTCTCAGCCATCTTCTTGCTTAAGCTTGCCGCCTCCTCCATGTCCAGCCCGTTTATGTAGATAGAAGTTATAAAAGCCGCTATCTCAATATCGCTCAGGTCGCGGTTTACCACGTCCTTGACAATGGCATCCAGCTCCTCATCGCGGAGTGCGCGGTTGTCCATCTTTTTGCGTATAAACTCCACAGATTTGGGCTTCGCTGTGGGTACGACAGTTACGAAGTCGCCCTCCTTCAGGTTGAATGCCTCCTGAAGGTCGATGGTGACTCCCGCCTCTCCTCTGCCTATGGCCCTGGAGGACAGGTTGATGCTGGCCACCTTGTACATCCCGTCATGGTAAACCCTCACCCTATCCCGGGTGTGCAGCCCGAGCTCACGGGCATCCTCGACATTCAGGGTTATCTCGTACCTGTTCTCTTTTATGTCCAGAGCCTTAATTTTAAGCTTCCTCTCCATATTCTCCCTCCATCTGTTCAATGGCAGCGAAAAGCTCCTCCTCACTCGTCAAAAGCTTCTCGCAGGCCTTTTCTAGCATCAGGTTAACCCTTCCACCGTGCTCGCCCACTCTGCGAAAGTCTGTCCGCAGCCCGAGGATGGGCTTTCCAAGGGCAAAGGCGTAGCCCACCTCAAAGGCTGTGCCGTCGTCGCAGCCAGCGCCCTCGAGCACCGCTATTACGACGCCTGCACTGCGAAGCCCTGAAAGGCAGCACCTGAATATCTCCTCCCTTTCGCCGGAGCAATCTCGCTGCGGCAGTTTGACGCTGTGCCCGCGGCGCTCAAGCTCAGAGCAAAGCCGCAGGTTGAACTCCCTCTCAGCGGTGCTGAAGAGCGGCGCAGCAATGTACAGATGCATCCCCATATTCCTTTTCCCTGCCTGTTGCAGATTTCTGCAACGGTGATATATTAATCCTTCCCTCTGCTTTCAGGGTCAGCTGTGTCAAACCATCTTTGTCCTGAATTCCCTTGACACTGTAATAAGAAAATCTTCCAGATGTTCCCCGGGTATCCTCGCTCCGGCAGCCGCCGGATGGCCTCCTCCAGAACCCTCAAACCTCAGAGATACGAGCCTCAGTGTCTCATTTAAATCCACAGGAAAGTCGGCGTGCCGTCTGAAGGTAATGTCGTAGTGGCCGTTTCTCCTTACCATGCACAATCCCACCCCAGCACCTGTCTTACCTATGGCAAACTTTGCGGCCTTTGTGGGTGAGACGCCCTTTGGCAGCTTTCTCACAACCGCCATGCCCTCAATTAGCTCCACATGCTTATTCACAAAGTCGTACAGCTTCCATTCTTTCTTTGTTGCCCTTATAGCCCTGGCGACCACCTCATCTATCTGGCTCGGCATCTTCTTTTTTGCCAGGTTTCTTACAACCATCTTCTTGAAATCATAGTCAAACTTTGAGTCCCCCAGGCTCTGAGACAGAATCCCCGCCTCCATGTATATTGTTCTTTTGTCGAAGTAATTAAGTTCTGTGCTGATAAAATCTGTTCCATCGTTAAAGTCGGATATGGCACCAAAAAGGGCCACCCTTTCCATATCCCTGTCAAGGCCATCTCTAAATATGCCCCTCCTGAAAAGCTGGTATGTGAGCTCAGAGGAGGACCTGCTGGTGTCGCTCAGAATCCTATGGCAGGGGATATCCCCTGAGAGTGTTTCTAAAGGTAGGGGGTGATGGTCAATATAGACCACTTCCCAGTTTTTTCCAATTCTCTCCAGCTCTTTGAAAATCTCGAACTTGTCCTTTTCAGAGATGGCGATGTCACATATCACAAAAAGCCCCTTTTTTCCTTCCGGCTCATCTGGAAATTCTCTGAGGTCCTTGAGAAAACCCGTCGGATGGGAAAACCATATCTCTGCCCGGGGATATCTTGCGACAGTCAGGGCCCCTGAGCACACGCCATCGGTATCTCCATGAATGAAAACTCTTACATCCATGGAGGATTTTTGTTATAAACCGGATATAAAGATTATATTTCAAATCTCGAAACAAAAAGTGGTAAACTGGAGTAAAGATAAGAAGTACGGGCTCAGGTTTGAACCGGGAGATTGGCGGTCCAACCCGGCTAGGGTTTGGCACAGCCTATTCCCAGGCCGAACAGACCTCTGAGGGTTCGTCGGCCACCAAGAGCCCCTAGCTGAAAGCTCGGGGTCTGGTTATTCTCCCCTAAGCCCGCAATATATACCGCGTGTTTGCCTAATATAAAGATTATCTTTCGGAATTCGAAACTACACTCGTGTTTTTCCATTGAATTCCTGCAGAAAGAAAATCAGCAAAATTGAAGTAAAGATAAGAAGTACGGGCTCAGGTTTGAACCGAGAGGTTGGCGGTCCCGCCCGGTGAGGGAGGGGGTTATTTTTGCCTGCTCTCGAGCCGGACAAACCCGAGGGGTATGTCAGCCACCGAATTCCCTAGCTGAACTCTGGGAATCCGGTTATTCTCCCCTAAGCCCGTAATATACACCGCGTGTTTGAATAATATAAAGATTATCTTTCGTTATACGAATCGATTCTCATAATTTTTAGTCCCTTTCCTGGCTTTCCGGCATAGGTGGTGCACTCCATGCCATGGTCATCGTAAACTTCTCTAAGCACCCCTGCCAGCTCTCTGCCAGCTATCTCTGTGGAGTCGCACAGAGCTATGCACGCCGGACCTGAGCCGCTTATTGCAAACCCCAGAGCACCCGCCCCTAACGCAGCTGACCGGAGCTCCCCGAAGAGAGGTATATTCCTGCTTCGCACCGGCGTGGCAAAATAGTCCCGCATCCCGGCGCCTATGGCTTCGCCATCGCCGCGCAGCATGCCAGCCACGAACAGAACAGCACTGGAGAGGTTGCGCACATGCGTTGCTAGAGGCAGACTCTCTGGAAGCATCTCCCTTGCCAGGCGCGTTTCCACCTCGACCTCAGGCAGGATAACCGCATACTCCAGAAATTCTGGTGGGGTGATGGATAGCACCCTCAGCGGCGAGTAGCTCACACAGGTAAAGCCACCGTACAGGCAGGCGGCGATATTGTCCGCATGTTCTGCGCCTGAGAAGTGCTTCTCGCCCTGGAGCGCAAATTTGAGAATCTCTTCTCTGCTCATTCCCAGGTTAAAAAGCTCATTTAGGCCGTATGCTGCGCCAGCCGCCGATGCGGCGCTTGAGCCCAGGCCGCTCTTCAGCCTGATCCTCTTGTTTATAGAGATTTCCACCCCCCTCTTGATGCCATTTGCAGAGAGCACACGCGAGGCGACGTAGCCGGCGATGTTCTCCTCGCTGCCCTCGGGCACGGGGTATCCCCGGGCCTTAATCCTCACACCCTCCTCAATTTCCCTGAAACCCATCTCGTCCGAGGGTGAACTCAGCGCCAGACCGAAGACATCAAAGCCCGGGCCTAGGTTTGCACTCGTCGCGGGAGAAACTACCTTTATCACAGCTTTACATAAATCTTTAACATGATACTTTTCCAATTGAGAGGAGCTTGATTTTGAAAGTACAAAAGTATTATATATAGGTGGTATTACCTCATACCAACGGAGGAATAGTAGTGGCTAAAGGCAAAGGTGACGCCAAAAAAGAGTTCAAGTACCTGGTCAGGATAGCCGGTACTGACATAGATGGCAAGAGGAAGGTGCCGGTAGGGCTGGCGTTCATAAAAGGTATTGGCGTGAGAACAGGCGAGGTGATATGTCGCCTCGGGAAGGTGAATCCCGAGAAGAGGATTGGTTACCTCACGGATAAAGAGATTGAGAAGCTGGACAGGCTGGTGACCGAGTTCCAGAATCAGAAACTGCCCAGCTGGCTGTTCAACCGCCGTAAAGATTATGAGACAGGTAAAGACCTGCACGTCATAGGTTCAGACCTTGCAATAGCGCTGAGGGAAGACCTCAATCGCTTGAGGAAGATACGCAGCTACCGCGGAATAAGACACGAACTGGGCCTGCCAGTGCGTGGACAGCGCACCCGCACCGGCTTCAGACGCGGCATAACCGTGGGTGTTCACAAGAGGAAAGCAAAGAAGTAGGGTGATTTCATGGGAGACCCTCGTAGAATACGGAAAAAGTACCATACGCCTTCACATCCATGGCAGGCTGACCGCATTCAGGAAGAGAAGAAACTGCTTGCCGAGTATGGGTTGAAGAATAAGCGCGAGATATGGAAGGCTCTGGCGATACTCCGGGGCATTCGTGGCCAGGCAAGGGAGTTACTCGGCAAGCGAGGTGAGCAGGCAAAGCGCCAGGAAGAGCTTCTGATAGCGCGCCTCCACAGGCTGAATCTCCTCAAAGAGGGCTCCAGCCTGGACGATGTGCTGGGACTTACAGTTAAAGATATCCTTGAGAGGAGGCTTCAGACGCTGGTGTACAAGAAGGGCTTGGCATTCACAATGAAGCAGGCGAGGCAGTTCATTGTGCATGGGCATATCTCAGTGGCTGGAAGGAAGGTCACATCGCCGAGCTACCTGGTGCGCGCTACGGAGGAGGATGCCATCTCCTACGTTGAGAACTCGCCGGTAAGGAACATCCAGGTGGTCAGGAAGGAAGAAGCAAAGGAGGAGGCGGCGTAAAATGGCAAAAAAGCAGGAAGAACACTGGGCTATAGCGCATATCTACTCCTCCTTCAACAACACCATAATCCACATAACCGATTTAACAGGGGCAGAGACGATAAGCAGGTGGTCTGGCGGAAGGATAGTCAAGGCGCACCGCGACGAGTCCTCGCCCTATGCGGCGATGCAGGCGGCGATGCGCGCCGCCGAAGAGGCGATGGAGAAGGGCATAGTCGGCGTTCATATCAAGGTCAGAGCCCCGGGCGGAAGCGGTCCCAAGACCCCCGGCCCTGGAGCACAGCCTGCGATACGCGCCCTTGCGAGAGCAGGACTCAGGATAGGCCGCATAGAAGATGTGACGCCAATCCCCCACGACGGCACAAAGAGAAAAGGTGGTAAGCGCGGGAGGAGAGTATAACCTTGGAAGTGCGTGTTATTGAGGGCGACAGCAGAAGGGCGAGGATTCTGCTTGAGGATGCCCACCACAACTATGCAAATGCACTGAGGCGGGCAATTCTCAGTGAGGTGCCCACTCTTGCAATAGAGGATGTAATAATCCATGAGAACACCTCCTCGCTGTACGACGAGATACTTGCCCACAGGCTTGGGCTTGTGCCAATACGCACAGATTTAGAGCGGTTCAACTTCCGTGATTCCTGTGTCTGCGAAGGCAAGGGCTGCCCGAGCTGTACCCTGACGCTTACCCTTGAGGAAGAGGGACCAAAGATGGTGTACTCCCACGACCTGAAATCACCCGATCCCGAGCTGGCGCCTGTGGATGGCATACCGATAGTAAAGCTGGGTAAAGGCCAGCGTCTGAGGCTGGAGGCAGAGGCTGTGCTTGGCAGGGGTAAGGAGCATGCGAAGTGGCAGCCTGCTGTGGTCGGTTACAAGTACTATCCGGTGATTGAGGTCAACGAAAAATGCACCGCATGCGGCGAGTGCGTTGAGGCCTGCCCCCGCGATATTCTCGCCATAGAGGACAGCAAGCTGGTGGTTAAGGACATCGAAGCGTGCACAATCTGCAGGGCCTGCGCTCAGGCCTGTGAGGAGGAAGCAATAAGTGTTAAAGGAGACTCCACCCGGTTTATATTCATCATTGAGAGCAACGGCGCCATGTCCCCGGTGGAGATATTCCGCGAGGCCTGCAGGATAATCTCCAAAAAAGCTGAAAAGATGGTATCATTGTTATAAGATATTACGGCACCATGCGGGGGTGGCCGAGTTGGACAAAGGCGCAGGATTGAGGGTCCTGTCCCTAAGTGGGTGCGAGGGTTCAAATCCCTTCCCCCGCATATAATAATTCTTGCAAACGGTGCAGCAAGGAGGCACAATGTCTATGAAGATGAACAGAGCTACAAATCCAGTGCTCAGGAGCTTAATTGTTGACCTGGCAAAGAAGACTCATGAGGTAGGTTCACCTGTGTGGCGCGACCTTGCGGCGAGGCTGGCAAGGTCCAACTCGCGCCGCGCGGAGGTTAATATAAGCAGGATTGCGAGGTACACCCGGAAGGGCGACATTGTCGCTGTGCCGGGCAAGGTGCTCGGCGCAGGGAGAATTGGCCACGCAGTAACCGTTGCCGCCTTTGCTTTTTCAGATAAGGCGAGGCAGAAGATAACCTCTGCGGGAGGACGCTGCCTTTCGCTGGGTGAGCTTGTGCAGGAGATACCCGAGGGTTCAAATGTGAAGATTATGGAGTGATATCATGAAGGTGATTGATGCTTCGGGTTTGATAAAGGGTCGCCTGGCAAGCTATGTTGCAAAAGCCCTGCTTGAGGGTGAGGAAGTTGTTGTGGTTAATGCCGAGAAGGCGGTAATCAGCGGCAACAGGGCGAACATCTTTTCCAAGTACAGCGAGAGACGGGAGAGGAAGAGCCTTGTTAATCCGCGCCGCCATGGGCCGCACTACCCCCGCAGGCCGGAGATGATAATAAAGCGTGCAGTGCGCGGAATGCTGCCCTACAAGCAGGCCAGGGGAAGGTCTGCTTACAAGCGCCTTCGCGTCTATGTGGGCGTGCCCGAGGAGTATGCGGATGCAGAGAAGATTACCTTCCCGGATGCCAGCTACAGAAAGCTGAAGATTCCAAAGTATGTTACCCTTGAGGAGCTGAGCACCTACCTTGGGGCAAAGTTTTGAGGTGATTTGATGAAGATAGTTCACAGTGTTGGCAAGCGGAAAACCGCGATTGCGCGGGCCACTGTCAGACCTGGTGCAGGGAGGGTCAGGATAAACAGGATTCCTGTTGAGATAATTGAGCCTGAGATGGCAAGGCTGAAGATAATAGAGGTCCTTGAGCTCGCCGGTGATGTTAGAGATACGGTGGACATAGATGTGCGCGTGAGAGGTGGCGGCTTCATGGGTCAGGCAGAGGCTGTAAGGACAGCAATAGGTCGCGGTCTGGTGGAGTACACCGGTGACCTGAAGCTCAAGGAGACCTTCATGAGCTATGACAAGACAATTATAAAGGGCGACGCTCGCAGAGCAGAGCCAAAGAAATACGGCGGGCGAGGAGCAAGAGCAAGAGCCCAGAAGTCATACAGGTGATTATGTGTTAGTACCTGTGAGGTGTTTCAGCTGCGGCGCAGTAATCGCCGACAAGTACGAGGAATTTAAACGCAGGGTGGAGGATAAAGAGGACCCGAAGGAGGTGCTCGATTCACTCGGGGTCACGCGCTACTGCTGCCGCAGGATATTGCTAAGCCACCGCGATTTCATCGACGAGGTAATCAAACTTGAGGAAAAGGGGCCGTAGGGTAGCCTGGACTATCCTCCCAGCTTGGGGTGCTGGTGACCTGAGTTCAAATCTCAGCGGCCCCATACCTCTTCCGCTAGCCAAGGAGGAAAAAGCGTGAAGCTCACGAAGTATGAGAAAGCCCGCATCATAGGTGCCAGGGCGTTGCAGCTCTCGATGGGTGCTCCGCCCCTGATAAGAATTTCAGAGGATATGCAGGATCCGATAATAATATCGATTAAAGAGCTGGAGAAGGGTGTGATACCCATAAGTGTGCGCAGGCGAATGCCTGAGAAGAAGCTGCTGGGTGAAGAGGAATGATTCCGACCATTATAGAGGATGTCAGGGCAAGAAAAATTGTCGACTCCCGTGGCAACTGGACGGTTGAGGTCGACGTTATAACCGACTACGCCATTGGAAGGTGCGCAGCACCCAGCGGAGCGAGCACCGGAAAACATGAGGCGAGGGCCTTCCCGGACGGAGGCGTGGACAAGGCGATAATAGAGGTCGAGGAGACCATCGCCCCCGAGCTTCGCGGAATGGATGCAATAAACCAGGAGGAGATAGACCGCACACTGCGTGAGATAGACGGCACAGAGAATTTCTCCAATATAGGGGGCAATGCCGCCGTTGCTGTATCGCTGGCCAACGCCAAGGCGGCTGCTGCTTCCTACGGCATTTCCCTGTTTCAATTTCTCGGGGGCACCTTCTCATGTGAGCTTCCCTACCCTCTGGGCAACGTTATAGGCGGCGGTGCACATGCCGCCAATGCCACAGATATTCAGGAGTTTCTTGTTATTCCCGTCGGAGCCCGCGATATCGCCGAGGCAATATGCACCAATGCAGAGGTTCACAAGAAGTTGAAAGGCGAGCTTGTTAAGAGGAGCAGTGCAACCCTGGGCAAGGGCGATGAGGGTGCATGGGCACCTTCTATAAGCGATGTGGAAGCCCTCAATGTGCTTAGCGAGGTGTGCGACGCCGTAGCGCAGGAGACGGGGGTTAAGCTCCGCCTCGGTTTGGACGTTGCTGCGAGCCAGATGTGGAATGAGAATAAGAAGTGCTACATCTACCCGCGTGAGGGTAGGGAGCGAACCAGTGAGGAGCAGGTGGACTACATCGCCAGCCTTATAGAGGAGTACAACCTCTACTATGTCGAAGACCCTGTGCAGGAGGAGGACTTCGAGACCTTTGCGCAGCTCACATCCCGCGTTAGGTCTAAAGCTCTCATCTGTGGCGACGACCTCTATGTTACCAATGTTGAGAGGCTGAGGCAGGGTATAGAGAAGGGTTCCACAAATTCAATACTCATAAAGCCAAACCAGTGCGGAACCCTGACAGACACCTTCAGTACGATTAACCTCGCCAAGGACGAGAAGCTTACCCCTGTTATATCTCACCGCTCCGGCGAGACCACAGACGAAACCATAGCTCACCTCGCTGTGGCTTTTAACATCCCAATAATTAAGACAGGTGTTATTGGTGGGGAGAGAATAGCAAAGCTCAATGAGCTTATACGCATCGCAGAAGAGCTGACGCCGAGCAGGGCGAAGCTTGCGAGACTTCCAAAATTTTGAAAGGAGGCAAATTATGGAAACGAAGCTTACCTCTCTGGATAACTATCTTGCGGCAGGAGTACATATAGGAACACAGCAGAAGAATGCAGACATGATGCCCTACATCTACAGGGTTCGCCCGGACGGGCTTTATGTGCTGGACGTTAAGAAGACCGACGACCGCATCGCCACAGTGGCGAAGTTCCTTGCCAAGTTTGAGCCCGGCAAGATACTTATTGTTTCAAGGCGCCAGTACGGGCAGAAGCCGGTGGAGCAGCTGGCGCGCATGATTGGCGCGAAGGCGATAGCAGGACGCTTCATACCCGGCACACTCACCAACCCCAAATTGAGGTACTTTATTGAGCCCGATGTGCTCCTGGTCACCGATCCCAGGGGCGATGAGCAGGCGCTGCGCGAGGCTGCGGATATAGGAATACCTGTCGTGGCTCTGTGCGATACCGACAACAGCGCCGCTGGCGTGGATGTGGTGATACCCACCAACAACAAGGGCAGAAAGGCGCTGGCGCTGGTGTACTGGCTTCTTGCGAGAGAAATTCTCAGGGCGAGGGGAATGGAGGCAGATTTTTCTCTGGAGGAGTTCGAGGGTGATATGTGAGCTGGGCTCAGGTTAATTTTTCTCAGATATCCTTTTGAGAGCGAGATACAACAAATTATTTAGGGGAGGAGGTCAAAACTATTATCCATGCGCAGCCCAGCAGTTGCCGGGCAATTTTACCCTGCCTCGCGGGAGGCCTTGATTGAGCAGATTGAGCGCTGCTTTTTGCATCCTCTTGGCCCTGGAAAGCTCCCGGCTGGCGAAGAGGTTGAAGCTCGCGATATAGTTGCGGCTGTGGTACCCCACGCTGGCTATTTCTACTCAGGTTATGAGGCTGCACAGGTTTACTATGCACTTTCGAAGCAGGAGAAGCCGGAGAGCATCGTCATCCTGGGCCCCAATCACACCGGCATGGGAAGTCTGGTGGCTGTTTCGGCGCAGGACTGGCAGACTCCTCTGGGCGCTGTTGAGTGCGACCGCGGGCTTGCAGAAGAACTGTGGAAGAATTGCGACATTGTGAACAGAGATGAGGTTGCTCACGCCTATGAGCACTGCATCGAGGTTCAGCTGCCCTTTTTGCAGTACATCTACCGCGACTTCAAATTTGTGGCCATCTCTCTGGCACTTCAGGACCTGGAGGTTGCGAGGGAAATTGCCGCATGCCTTGCTGAGGTTGAGAAGGACATTTTAATCCTGGCCTCCAGTGATTTCACCCACTACGAGAGTGCCTCCCGGGCAAGGGAGAAGGACATGTTTGCGATAGAGGCGATTCTTGCGCTGGATGAAGCGCTGTTTATCAAGCGCGTCTATGAGCACGATGTATCAGCCTGCGGCTACGGCGCAATTGCAGCGGCGATGGCCGCGGCCAAGCGGCGAGGCGCAAGCAGGGCGGAGCTTCTGAAATACGGAAACAGCGGCGATGTCACAGGAGACTATGGAAGCGTGGTTGCATATGCGGGGATTGTGTTCAGAAAGTGATGGCTTGTTGATAAAATCCATGTAAAAAGCGAAAGACATATATATGCACATGCTTGCAGAGTCTTCAGGGGTTTAAATGAAGCTTAAATTCAGGTTGATAGATGTCCTCAGGGTAAAATTGGGGGAGACAGAGGGGGTAGACAGGGAGCTCATTGAGAGGCTTGATGATATTGAGGAGAGTCTGGAGAGGGGAAGATGGCGCATCTCCTGATTATAGCTCTCCAAGTGCGGCTATGAATCTCCTGTTTTCCTCAGGCGTACCCACGCTCACTCTAACGTAGTGGGCATCCAGGCCCGGGAAGGATTCGCATCCGCGGGTGATAATACCTCTTTTCATCAGCTCCTCAGCTATGTCCTGCCTCTCAGTGCGGAAGAGAACAAAATTTGCATGCGAGGCAAAGGGCTTGATGCCCTGGATTTTATTCAGCTCTTCTATCAGGTATCTTCTCCCTTCTCTCACAATCTCAATGCTTTTCCTGAGAAATTCTCTATCTTCAAGCGCCGCAATCGCCGCAACCTGCGCCAGGAGGTTGACGCTGAAGGGCTGCCTCACACGCGCAAGGTAGCCTATAACCCTCTCGTTCGCGAGGCAGTACCCCACGCGGAGGCCCGCCAGCCCAAAGGCCTTGGAGAAGGTTCTCAGTACTATGAGGTTCTCATACTCCTGCACGAGGTGGACGAAGCTTTTCTCAGAGAACTCCGCATAGGCTTCGTCCAGCACCACCACTGCACCGCTCTCCAGGATATCCCTGAGCAGCTTCTCGGGAATCAGGTTTCCCGTGGGGTTGTTGGGGGAGCACAGGAAGATGAGTTTGGCCTTCTGTGCGGCGCTGCACAGGCCCCCGGCATCAAAGCTGTAGTCAGATTCGCCCTCCCTGAGCGGGACCTCGATGCACCGCGAGCCGTACATGGTTATGAGAATCCTGTAGTAGGAGAAGGTTGGCGGCGTAATCACAGCAGAGTCGCCGCGGGAGAGGAAGATTTTTGCGCACTGCTCCATCACATCGTCGCTGCCGTTGCCCACGAGAATATTCTCCGGCGGCAGGCCAAGGTAGCTGGAGAGGGCATGGCGAAGCTCTCCTGCCATTGCATCTGAGTATATGTTCACCTTGGCGGCATTCTCCCTTATCGCCTCCACCGCCCCGGGGGGCACTCCGAGGGGGTTTTCATTGGAGGCGAGCTTGATAATCCTCTCCTCCGGCAGAGAGAAGACGCGGGCTATCTCGGCAACACTTCTGCCGGGGATGTAGGGAGACACGCGCTTTATCTCTTCCTTCACCAGCCTCTCAATCATCTCCTGCCTCCTGGAGTATCCTGTCCAAGCGAGAGCACACCTCATCTATCTGCCCTCTGGTTATGACCAGAGGCGGGGCGAAGCGGAGTACAGTATCGTGGATGCAGTTGAGGAGCAGCCCCTCTTTAAGCCCCTCTGCCACAATTTCACCGCAGGGTATGCTCAGCTCCATACCTATGAGCAGACCTCTGCCGCGTATCTCCTTTATTACCTCATGCTTCTCCTGGAGCTTCTTCAGCTCTGCCATGAAGTAGTCCCCAAGCTCGCGGGCGCGCCTGGCTAATTGCTCCTCCTCAACAATTTCAAGCACAGCCTTTGCCACGGCGCACGCGAGGGGGTTGCCTCCAAAGGTGGAGGCATGGTCGCCCGGGGAGAAAGCATGCATAATCTCTGGCTTTGCAAGCATCGCACCTATGGGGAAGCCTGCGCCAAGGGCCTTGGCGAGGGTGAAGATCTCCGGCTCTATCCCCAGGCCCTGCCAGGCGAACAGCGTACCCGTGCGTGCTATTCCTGTTTGAACCTCGTCCAGCACGAGAAGCACACCACGCTCATCGCAGAGCTCCCGAACCTCCTTGAAGTAATCCTCAGGCGGCACAACCACGCCTGCCTCGCCCTGTATGGGCTCCAGGAGCACCGCACCGGTGTCTCTGGTGATTGCACTGCGCAGCGCCTCGATGCTGCCGTATTCCACATGCGCAAAACCCGGCACCAGAGGCTCAAAGGCTCTGCGGTACTTCTCCTGCCCTGTTGCCGAGAGGCTTCCGAGCGTTCGCCCGTGGAAGGAGTTCCTTGCTGCGATAATCTCCCTCTTGCCGGTGTGCTTCCTTACCAGCTTTATCGCGGCCTCCACCGCCTCTGTGCCCGAGTTGCAGAAGAAGCTCTTATACCCGGAGGTGAGTTCGCACAGCTTGCGGGCGAGCTCCACCTGGGGCTGGGTGTAGTAGAGGTTGGAGACATGCATGAGCTTTGAAGCCTGCTTATTAAGTGCACTGAGCACCTTTGGATGCGAATGACCGACGCTGAGTACAGCTATACCGGCGATGCAGTCTATGTACTCTCTGCCCTGGATGTCTTTAACCACAGCACCCCTGCCCTCGGCTATTGCAACCGGCTGGCGTGTATAAGTTTGAGCGACGCAGCGCCTGTCCAGCTCGACGATTCTGTCGAAGTTCATGCACAGAAGTAGCGGCGGGGGAATAAAAACTTTGCCTCAGCTACCTCACCGGGAACTTCTCGTAGAGCACCTTTCGCCTCGCCTCGAGCATGAGCTCCTCCTTGCCGGCGAACTGCGCAGCACTCACAACACGCTTTTTCAGCCTTTCCGCTACCTCAAAAACCCTGCTGAGCTTCTGCCTCCACTCAAGGTCGCGAAGCAGGTGGTGGTCAAGCACAAGCGTCTCCACCCGCGTTTCCTCGAGGATTCTCACCAGGTTGGCTATGGAGGCGTCCAAACTCTTCTGAGCGTAGCGGTAGCCCAGCATGTAGCTCATGGGCCCGTCGATGTAGACAGTGGAGGGGTTCTGCCGCAGTATAAATTCCGCCTGCTCCTCTATGCTCGGCCCCTCTACATCGCTGCTGAAGAGGAAGCACTCTCCGCCGTCGCGCACCCCAACCTCTGTGACGTACCCCAGCCTGGGATTGGTGCCGTGGTAGACTGGCTTTGAGAAAACAAGCTCAGTCTCGCCGAAGGTGTAGCTTCTGCCGTCGCAGTACTCAATGCTCTCAGGAAGCTCTCCAAGCTTTTCAAGGAAGTAGCTCGCCCTGCGCTTCTGACTCAGGTTGATTTTCTGCGTCGGGTGCTTGAGGAGCACAAGCTTGTTCTCATATATCTCCGGCTCCTCGGGCGAGTGGTGGTCGTAGTGGTAGTGGGTGACCACAAGCACATCGCTGCGCTTTGCAGAGCTCTTGATTCGCTCCCAGTCCTCCTCAAGCTTCTGGTACTCCAGGGGGTGGGGAGGAAGTCCATATCTTCTCGGTCCCAGAGCCACTCCCGGGTCTATGAGCACCCTGACCTCAGAGGTCTCCACGCAGGTGGCCATGCTCCTGGTACCCATTGAGTCGCTCGCTAAAAGCTCCACCTTCATTTCTGCATTTCATCTTTTTCATCAGCGTTACTTTAATTTTTCTACCACCCTCTGCGATGGGAATGTTGTTAAGGTATAAATAAAGCAAAAACTGAAGTATTGTTAGAGGCGAGGGATATGGTTTTCAATATTCCCCTGAACAAAAATGAGAAGCTCCGCCTGGTGGTTGAGAGGATAGACACGAGCGAGAAGGTCAGAGCCTACATCGAGGCAGCGAACATCACAGCGATAGCGAGGTTGGGCTACAACGACCACGGCTATGTGCATTCGAAGATTGTGGCCAACATAGCGCTGAAGATGCTCCGCGTTCTGGTTAAGCATGGCATAAGGCCGAGTGTCGTCAAGGACCATAATCTTGATGTGGAGGATGCAGAGGTTGTTGTTGTGCTCGCCTCTGTTCTGCACGACATAGGCATGGCGGTGCACAGGATAAAGCACGTGGAGTACGGCACCGCTATAGCCTTCGGGCTTCTCAATGAGCTTCTCGAGGATATCTACGATGAGCGCGCAAGAGCTATAGTGGTGAGCGAGGTTCTCCATGCAATAGCCAGCCACGAGGTGGGTGTTAAACCTCTAACCATTGAGTCGGGCATTGTCACCATCGCTGACGCCCTGGACATGGCGGGCGGGAGAGCAAGGATACCCTTCTCAAAGGGGAAGATAGACATACACAGCGTATCTGCGATGGCAATTGAGGGCATTGAGGTGAAGGAGGGTGAAGATGTCCCCCTGAAAATCAAGATAAAGATGAGCAACTCCGCGGGCATCTTCCAGATAGATGAGCTTTTAAAGCCCAGGGTGCAGGAGTCAGGGCTAGGTGAATACCTACACATCGAGGCGGAAATAACCGGTGAGGAGAAGAGGATTCTGGAGAAGATTGAGCTGTAGCATATGCGGTTATCAGCCAGACTGTTTTAGAATGATAATGTTGCCCCTGCCCTTCTTTATCTTCTTGATTCTACCCCTGTGTTCCAGGTCGGTGAGCATCAGGCTGAGTTTTGCCTCAGAGCATGCGAGCCTTTTCCTCAGCTCGCTCTGCTTCATCCTTCCACCCTCACCTCTGATAATCTCAAGCACCCGGGCGAGGTCCTCGGGTAGAGGTTCGGGCTCTTCCTCCCTTCTTCTTCTCTTTATATAATACCCAAGAAAAATTGCTGAAATTATTAAAACAGCTATAGCCATCCAGGCGCTTCTGTTGCTCTGCTTTCCCTCTTCGAGGATGCTCACATCTATGTCATCAAAGAAAAACTCCTCTTCAAGGGTTGGGAAGAGTATCAGGTCTACTCTGTAGCTCCCATTCTGGGGCACCTGAAGCACCTCCTCGGCCTCAAGCTTGAGGAGGTTGTTCTCATAGTACCTCGCCCTGAGGGCATAAATTCCTTCTGGCACAGAAAATGAGTAGTCCCCCTCCTTTGAAACCATGACCTGCTCGGGGGTGGTGTTCACCTCAACAACTACGCCACTGAGTGGCTCAAAGGTTTCCCAGTGGTAGATATTTCCATAGATCTGAGCTGAATGGACGGTGGGCAGGCAGAGGAGTAAGAATAGCAATGCTCTCATATGAGAGTAATAATCGCTCTGCCTATTAAATATTTTTCTATGAAGTGAAATAAAGGGTAGAAATTGTCAATAAATCAAAATAAAGTATTATAAAGCTTTAAATCCCATCCCACCGAAAGTATCCTTATATTAACAGAGGTGGGAGTGGTGATAGAGGTGATAGAAATGAAGGCGAAAAAGATTCTATCAATTGCCCTGGCGGCGATGCTTGTGCTCAGCCTGATGCCACTGAGCTATGCACAGCCTCCAGGGGGAAAGGTACCTGAGCGCTACAAGGTGGCAAAGGCGGACTACATAAATGCAATGGAAGCATACAAGAATGCCAGACAGGACTACCTCCGGATGAAAGAGGTGAGAGGGAAAGGCTTCAATGGGGTAACCCTTGAGAAGGCAAAGAACTTCCTCCTGCGCAGTATAGAGGCGATGGTCGCCCGCCTCGAAATGGTAAAAGCACGGGTGGATATTACCCCCGGGCTGGACGAGGAGAGGAAGGCTGCGATTACAGAGGATCTGGACAGCTACATAAACTGGCTGGAGGAGAGGAAGCAGAAGGTAGAGGGGGCAGAGAACCGGAAAGAACTTGTGGAGATAGCGAAGGAAGTAAGAAAGAAGTGGGCCGAAGTACGGGTGGAGATGAAGAAGATAGCCGGTGAAATCATCATCTCGAGGATAGATTCGGTGCTTGAGAAAGGAGAGGAGATAGGAGACAGGCTTGAAGCAAAAATCGAGGCAATGAAGGAGGAGGGCTACGAGACCGGGGAGCTCGAATCCCTTCTGGCGGACTACAGAGAGCACATGAATCTCGCCAGGGAGAACAGAGACAGAGCCAAGGAGAAGTTTGAACAGATATCTTCAGTCGAGGATGCGCGTACCCTCTTCAGGGAAGGCAAGGGGTTTGTTAAAGAGGCAAACAGGCACATAAGGAAGATGTTCAAGGACCTGAGGCAGATTATAAGGGAGATAAAGAAGAAAGAGGTCAGGGTTGGAGGTATCGGTTTCCTGGCGGCCAATGGGAATGGTACCGTCGTTATACAGGGCACCGGCAGCGTCTTTGTTAAAGGTGATGGGGAGCTTACCGTCAGGGTGGTCAATGGCACAGTTCGCGTTGCAGGAGAGGGAGAGAAACAGGAGAACAGCGACGGGAGCGTGACCTATTATGGCTTTGGCAAGGCTCTGGTTGCAGGTCAGGACATCTATGTAAGCGTAACCGGCGAAAACCTCAAGATCAGGGCGAGAGGCAAAGGTACAGCAACCCTCTCAGGAGAGGGCACATATAAAGCAGCTAAGAAGCAGGCTAACTGGAGCGGAGAGGTGACCTATGGAGGCGGGCAGAGTGAGGATTAGACTGGCTGTTCTGGGCATCCTCCTGCTCGGTATTCTCCTTCCGGGATGCACATCAAAGCCTGAGGAGAGGGTGGGTGTTAACCCGCCTCCGGTGGAGGAAGAGGTCTACGAACCCCTGACAAGCGAAGTAGAGGATGCAGAAATTGACACCCTCTTCCAGGAGGTGCAGGAACTGGAAGAGTTCCTAGATGAGATGGAGCAGGGAGATTCTCTGGAATTGAGTCTGTGATGGGCCTGGCCCATCCCTTTTTTCTTTTTTCTCAGCACGTTGGTTTGTACAAAAGCCGCCCTGCCTGGGCTACTATGAAAAGTTTTAAATATATACAAAAAATGATAGTATTGAAGAGGGGCCTGGCATTATGGGAGTCTCAATCACAATCGCCTCTGGGAAGGGTGGCGTTGGCAAAACAATGCTCACCAGCAACCTTGGTATTGCCCTCGCCCAGTTTGGCAGAAATGTGACAATACTGGACGCCGATATAGACATGGCCAATCTTGAGCTTCACCTCGGAATGGAGGGGATGGGGGTCACACTGCACGACGTGCTTGCAGGAAAGGCAGAGATATCCCATGCAATCTACCCAGGGCCGGGGGGTGTTAAGGTTGTGCCCGCTGGTATAAGTCTGGATGGACTGCGGGAGGCAAGGCCGGAGAGTCTTGAGGCTGTGCTTGATAAACTTCTGAGGGAAACAGAAATTCTCATTATAGATGCTCCCGCGGGACTCGGCAGGTCGGTGGTCACAGCCCTCGCCGCAGGAGAGAACCTCCTGCTCGTGATGAATCCCGAGATTTCCTCCATAAGCGATGCCCTTAAGACCAGGGTAGTTGCCGCCAGACTGGGTTCCAATGTCCTCGGTGCTGTACTCAACCGCATGGGCTTTATTGGGGACAACATGGCCATTCAGGATGTGGAGTTAATACTCGAGACCCGTGTGTTGGGGATTATTCCCGAGGACCCTGAGGTGAGGAGGAGTACCACCTACGGTGAACCGGTGATTCTTCGAAAACCGGACTCACCTGCATCCCTCGCGATAAAGAGCCTTGCGGCAGATTTAATTGGGGAGGAGTACGTACTTCCATCACAAAAAGAGAAGAGCTTTGTAAGACGTCTTATAGACGGCCTCTTCGGGAGAATTTGAGGTCATACAACCCCTTTGACCTTAAAGTCCACGAAGCACTTCGCCCTTGTAGTTATGCCAAATTTCTGCCCCACTTCTTCTGCGGCCATCCCGGAAATTTCCTCCAGCTCCTTTCTGATCTTATCCTCCAGGGCTCTATCTCTCGTTCCAATCAGTCCTCCGGAGTACTGCGCAAGAATATTCACAAATAACTCCAGTGCCTCTCCATTTCTGCTGGAGGTAACCATAACCCGCCCTCTTTTAATTTTTGAGTTTTGGGCCATCTGTTTCTCCATAATTTTTCTGAATTCCCTTGCAATATCCACAGCGCTCTGCCCATGAAAGAAGTAATCAGAGATTACAAGGCTCAGGACATCATCGTAGGTCTTTTTATGGGTCTCTTCCCCTGGCACCTGTACAGACTGCTTGACCAGACTTTTCTTTTCTGGCCTTTTTTCTGATACGACGCCTCCTATTATCTTTTTCAGATACATGTTGAGCAGAGGGACATTGGGCTTCCTGGTAAAATCCAGATATATCATAGTATCTCCAAAAACCTTTATATAGTGCGCTCCATCGCCTCTTTCAATAAGTATCTCTTCCAATCCGTCTAAATCGAAGAGTATTGATAGTTTAAACGTGAGTTCTTCGTAGTCATCAACATCATATGCGGTCACCTCTCCATCCCTGTTTATGAGAACACAGCCCTTTATGTACCTGAAGCTCTTTTTCAGCTTCTCGATGTTCTCCTTCAAATTAATATCATCTCCCATCACTCACCACCTACGGTATTTTGTACGACCTTCTTGGATTCTCCCGGGAGTTCAATCTCCATTTCAGAGATATCTTCGTCAATAATTTCATAAACATCGAGAATTGCTTTGCTTTCATTTAGAAGCCTTTTATAATTTCCATTTATATATGTAAGATTCCCGCCTCTATACACCAGTATAACCTTTTTTGCCACCTTGGAAAAAGCCTCTATGATGACATTTCCACGGGCCTTTCTGATTTCTCTGATATCCTCTATTATATTTCTGCTAATTCTCGTATCCACTTTGTAGACCAGGTATTCGTCATTTTTAGCCTTTATTTTCCTGTGAGGCATGTACAATGCAATTACCAGCTCTCTCTTCCCTTTTAAAGGCTTTCCCTTCTCAATAAGTACCTTCCCTGCCTGCACCACCACCATTGACTTGCCGTCGGTGGCCTTTACCAGGTACTTCTTCGAAATCTTTATCAGTTCACTTAAACCTGCGGTATCCCGATATATTTTTATAGGCTTCATATTACCTGCAACTTTTAATAAAAGATATTTCCCAAACACCGTTAATTAATCCGGTGCATCACCTCATACTGAAAATCTTTTCGACATCGTCCCAGTTTTCCTCAGACTCCTCTTCCGGCGTAGCCTCTGGCTTTACCTCCTCTATCCTTTCATCTTCTTTCGGTTCCACCTTTATCTTTTCTGGCCTTGCCACAGGTTTCTCAGGAAATATCTTCCGCAGATACATGTTGAGCAGTGGAATATTTGGCTTCTTTGTAAAATCAAGGCATATCAGCTTATCATCATAGACCTTTACATAACTTGCCCCACTGCTCTTTTCAATGAGTATCTCTTCAAGTCCATTCAAATCAAATAGGATGGAAAGCTTAAATGCCATTTCTTCCTGATTATCTACGTCGATAGTTACAACCTCTCCATTCCTATCTAAAAACATGCAGCTCTTAATATATTTGAAGCTCTTTTTCAGCTTCTCAATATCTTCTCTCATATGGATACCCCCGAGATTATGTCGGTGACATCAGACAACACCGTAGCCTCGGGAATATTCTTGTCGAAAAACACCACCAGGTCAACATCTTCCTGTCTGAGGATTATCGTATTGAAGTCAGAGAATTTCACCTTAGCTGATGTGTACTCCTCGCACAGTTCACCTATCAGAGCAGCAGGTATAATAGCCATCTCCTTCAGGTCCCTCTTCTCCTCTCCCCCGATAATCTCCCCGTCCTTTATAACATAGCACGATATAACATTCTCAAGCGATGCAATATCGCTTGCAAGCTTATGGGCGATAATATCCTCCAATTCCATCACCAAAGGCGTGTTGTATTATCCGCTGTATTTCCTCTTCAGAGGGGTCCCTCAGCTTGAACCTCTCAAGCACGTCTCTCCTTGAAACCCTCAATTCCTCTCTCAGTACCTCGTAAATATCAAAAATTGCCTTGTTTTCTGTCAGAAGCTTATTGTAGTCACCCTCAAAACACACCAGGTTTCTGTTTTTGTACACCAGGGTGACCCTTTTTGCCTTCTTTGAGAACGTTTCCACCACTATGTGCTCATAATCCCTTATGATTCTTTCGAGGTCAGCTTTTACATTTCTACTTATCATGGTGTCTATTTTGCACACGAAATATTCGGCATTCTTCAAACTCATCTTCTTCTGGGCCTCATACAGTGCAATAACCACCTCCCTTTTATCCTTTGGAGGGTCTCCCTTTGCCAGAATAATTTTTCCAGATTGTATTACCACCATTGATTTGCCGTCGGTGGCCTTTATCAGGTAGTTCTTGGAAAGCCTGAGCAGGTCTTCCATATCAACGGTATCCTTATATACCTTTATGGGCTTCATATTCCCATCCCGGGTGTCCCAAACCCACGTTTTGCGATTGTGTTCACCAATCTTCTACAATTGATAGTGAAATACAGATATAGTTAGAAACATTATTATATATAAAGTTAACTTTTTGGTTTATACAAATTATGTCTGGAATCCTCCACAATGACTAAGTTAAATTTATTAAATAAAATTTTTTCCAAAATTTCCCTGACGTAACAGGATGTTGTTCAACCTGCTTTAATTCCGTGTTTCAGAGAGCACATCGGAAGCTATTTTGCCACAAGTGTTGCCCAACTTGGAGCCACAGCGAGAACACTGCACGGTGAATTCTCAACAATCTCCTGTGCAACGCTGCCGGCGAGCGAAGGATTAGGCAAGTTCACTCCAACCACAATCATATCTGCGCCTTCCTCTCTGGCAGTATTGACCACCTCCTCCGCTGTTTGTCCTATCTTAATAATCTCCTTTGCCTTCACACCACTATCCCTGAGGCAGGTATTTGCCATCTCCAGGGCTCTTTTACCCCTATCGTTTATTAAATCTCTGAAGTCCTTACCCTCCTCCTTGAGGGACTCCAGAGTCTCTTTAAACTGTGCATCTCCCAGCAGGTTATAGTGATACACATCACTCATGGGGGCAACATATACAAACTGAAGTTCTGCCCC
>NZ_JBPMGE010000016.1:0-3857 GCF_054014795.1 Candidatus Pyrohabitans sp.
TTTGCCTTCAGACTGATCGATAAAATTTTGGCATTGTAAGCCTAAAACCAGAAAAACTGCTGCTTTTATTGTGTGTTCACCACAAACGAACATTTCGAAGATTGTCACAGAAATTATTTATAACAGAGGTTTTTAAAGAAAATGAGTGGGGAGGCCTCCCTTTAAAAAATCAAAAGGGAGGTGAATTGTTTGAAAAGGAATTGCACAGTGCTGGTGTTGTTGCTGTTGTTAGCAGGTGTTGTAGCTGCCATATCGCATCCTGATTATGTGCCAGATAGCGGCTACTACTACATAAGCAAGAGCTATGCATATTCGGATTTCATCTGGAATGAGCAGGGGTTCAATGCTATAGAGCCCGAGGCGTATGAGCACGAGTTCAGGGTGGAAAACACCGGATTCGCAAAGTATGCCGGCTACTGGAGCAGCAATCTGCCGCAGGATTATCTCGATCTAGAAGACGATTCCCAGAATTCCGCTAATACATGGGACGAATTCGTGGTGGGAAGCGACGACGCTGAAGCCACGGTACCGGGACAGGAGTACTGGATGTACATAGACCTGAGCGACCAGGATAGCTCTATCACGAGTACCAGGACAATTCTCGAAGCAGAGCGCAACCTTGATGGCCCCGGAACAATTAACTGGCCTCTGGAGTGGTACACTATAGAGGACTTCACAGCCCCGGATTCTGGCACCTGGGACTTCACATCAGCTAACTCGGCTGGCAGCGGCGCTTTGCAGATTCAGACCCAGAGAGAGGTAGACGAAGATGAGGACACGGACAGCTACATATCGAAGAGAAAGGAGGTGCTGAAGAAACTCGCCAGGGAAATGCCCGATAGGAAAATGCAGGCGATGGTTTCACTCAGCAGTTTCGTCAGCGCTAAAGAATCGGATATCCTCCTCAGAGATTACGAAGTGGATGCAGACGCAATATGGTTCGAGTCAATAAGCTATGGATTCGGCGGAGGTTTCAGCATTGAAGGTTCTGTAGACGGGTCGCTGGCAAGAGAGATAAGCGACCTGAGGGATGACCTGGCAAGAACCAGGGAAGCTTTAAAGAACGCTGGTCCAGAGGAAACTGCTGTCTTGAAGAGGGTAATCAGCAGGCAGGAGATGATGATAAAAGCTCTAAGCGAGGGTGACGCTAAGGTGTACGGAATCGAGGTCAAAGGCAAGCTGAAGGAGCTGCAAAAACTTCAGGAGGATCCGAGGGTAACGCTGGTGGATGTGGGGTACTATCCCGACACACCACGCGGAGCTAAGCTTCGCCAGAGGCCAATACTGCCCGGGAGATAAGCTTTTTCTTTTCCTCTTTTTATTATAATACAATGAGATTAAAAACCGCTTATCCCATGATTGTGCTCGGAAGCATCTCGGCGCTTAACTGGATTTTATATGCCCGCGCCTTTGAAAGAGAGGGGATTCCAACGATTGGACTGCAGTCGGCTGCTGCTTTCCTAGCCCCCATCTCGGCTTTTCTAGTACTCGCGGTAATTTACACGTACTTCCAGGGAAAAAGTGGGAACAAAATATCCTTTGAAGAGGCGGTATTCCATGTGAGCCTCGCCTCAACGCCAATCGTCATTAATGGCATGATGTTGCTGTTGTGGGCCTACTTTGCCCACAACTGGACTGCCTACATATTAAGCCCCTTTGCTGTTTTGCTGATGGCAGGTGTAATGGCATATGAAGCCTTTACACCGAGTGTGGTGGCGCCTGGAGGAGAATATCTTTATGTCCTTAAAGGTATGCTGATAGACTACGGCGCTGCTTGGATAGCTTTTTTCATGCTCTATGCATACCCTGTCAGAGCTGGCAGGACGCGGATATGGATGGTTATCACTGCAATAGTTTTCCTTTACATTATCGCGCTGCTGGGGCATTATCTGGTCGTCCTGGGAGTTTCTATTCTTATTCTGTTAATCTATAAGATAAAAGAGGTCAAGACAGAGGTAAGAGCCAGAATACTGACTTACATCGAAGAAAATCCCGGTATTCATTTCAGGGGCCTGGTGACGGCTCTCAACATAAACCGAGGTACGCTGTATTATCACTTAAACGTACTTGAAAAACTAAAACTGGTAAAGTCATCAAGGCTCGGAAGGCGCAAGGTATTCTATTCCGATTCAGGAGAAGATAGTTCATACATCTCCGGAACAGGGAAAAAAATTTGGGAATACGTAAGGGACAATCCAGACTCATCGGCGAGAGACATAGTCGCAAGCCTGAATCTCTCACCATCTACAGTCTCCTATCATCTGAAAAATCTTGAAGAGCGAGGATTTATCATTATCAACAGAAAAGGTAGAAAAATAAGGGTGAGAGACGGTAACTCTCCATGCCAGAATTTATAACATCACCCTGTCTTTAAGGTGAACCTTTATATCCCACCCGAGGGGATTTTGTTATATGGACGTAGTCGGCGTAGGCGCTTTGAACCTGGACAAGATTTACCGCGTGCCGAGGATAGCGAAGCCGGGGGAGGAGGTTTTTGTAATAGAGGCGATGCAGAGCGCTGGCGGAAGTGCGGCAAACACCATCGTTGGCCTCGCGAGGCTGGGGGTGAGTACGGGCTTTATCGGCGCGGTGGGTAAGGACAGCGACGGTGACTTTCTCATCGCCGAGCTGCAGCGTGAGGGTGTGGATACAAGCGCAATCGCCCGCCTGGACGCACCGACTGGCATAATCATAGCGCTGGTGGATGATAAGGGCGAGCGCAGCATGTACGCCTATCCCGGGGCGAACGACCTGCTGAAGCTCAGCGAGGAGAGCATCGCCTATGCTTCGCAGGCGAGGTACCTGCACTTCTCCTCCTTTGTGGGGGATTACGGTCTGGAAGTCCAGCGGGCGCTGATGGTAAAGCTGGAGAAGCAGAAGCTGAGCTTTGCTCCGGGCATGCTCTATGCGAAGGAGCGCTGCCTAGTGGAGCTGAAGGAGTTCATCTCAGCGAGTGAGGTGATATTTCTCAACCGCGATGAAGCCTTCCACCTCACCGGCAACGAATACCGGCGCGGGGCTGAGATGCTCCTCCACATGGGTGCAAAGAGGGTGGTGGTAACCCTCGGCGAGGATGGCTGCTTCGTCGCATGCGGCGAGGAGAAGCTCCACATCCCGGGCATCAAGACGAAGGTGGTGGACACCACAGGCGCCGGCGATGCCTTCGCCGCGGGCTTCCTCTATGGCATGATTAAGGGCTACGGCCTGAAAACCTGCGGAAACCTGGGCAACTTCGTCGCCGCCAGGTGCATCTCCCGCATGGGTGCGCGCGCAGGTCTGCCCACAAGGCAGGAGGTGGAGGAGTTTCTGGAGGGGCTCTAGTGGGTGATGTAATATTCATGCTAAGAGATATTTTAAATAGAGAAATAAGGCTCACAAAAAATAGGTATGAGCATATTCTCGAAAGAGCTGAAATGCATAATCAGGAGGAGAGAATTAAAGAAACTTTGAAAATCCCTGATATCATAAAGCTGAGCAACCACGCTGATGATGTTCTGCTTTACTATAAGCTGTACGGAACCTCACCGGTGACAAGAAAGTATTTAGTGGTTATCGTAAAAATACTAAATGGAGATGGATTTATAATTACGGCATTCTACACCGATAAGATTAAGAAAGGTGTCACAAAATGGAAAAAATGAAAATATGGTTTGACGAAGAGGGAGACCTTCTGGAAATTGGATTTGGAAAGAAAAAGGGCTACTTCAGGGATGTTGGCAACGACATCTGGGAGAGGGTGGAGGAGGGCGTTGTAAAAGGGATTATCATACTCAACTTTAAAAAACGCACCAAGGGGAAAAAGGCTGAGATAGAGCTTCCGCTGAAAATCACCTTAGAGCCAGTTGAGGCTTAGATTG